>DAIEPN010000221.1 GCA_027348355.1 Chlamydiota bacterium
CTCAGCTATTTCCCTATTTGATTTGCCTTGGTTAACCAAGGCATGGATCTTCTCTCTTTCTTCAATCGTAAGTCTTGTGTAATTCATGCCTATAGAATCCCATAATTTTAATTATGGTGCATTAGTTTCTTGAACCCAGGAGAATTTTTTGATTTAATTTTCATTCTCGGCTAAATTGCTGTGCTCTAACGAGATGGTCCGTCGCTAAGCGCATCAATTCCAGGGAGATGACCATATTCAATATATTCGAGAGAGGCTCCGCCGCCTGTCGATAAATGGGCGAAACGAGATCCTAAATTCATTCCATTAATCGCAGCTATAGAATCCCCTCCTCCGACGATTGTTTTTGCGGGGAGCTCGCTTAAAGTTTGTGCTATAGCTTGCGTGCCTGCTGCGAAATTTGGGAATTCAAATACCCCTAAAGGGCCATTCCAAAAAAAAGTTTTGGCGTTTGTAAAATCATTTTTCCAATTTTTTATTGTTTCAGGCCCAATATCCATTCCCTGCCAATGATCAGGGACTCCTTTCTCCACAGAGATGCATTTTTTCTCAGCATCATTAGAAAACTGGTTTGCTATAATAATATCTTTAGGGAGAGAAAGTATGATATTTTTTTGTTTGCATTCCTCTAAAAAATTTTTGGCAGTCTCTAAGGAATCGTTTTCACAAATGGAATCTCCAATTGGAATCCCTTGAAGCTTAAAGAAAGTATATGCCATGCCCCCTCCTAAAAAGATTCCGTCTACTTTTTTTATCAAAGAGGACAGAACCCCGATTTTAGAGGAAATTTTGGCTCCCCCAACAATTGCATAGAAAGGTCGCTTTGGATTGGTAAGTAGCTCTAAAAATGCATCGATCTCTTTTTGCATTAAGAATCCAGCAGCTGCTTTTTGTGGAAAAAATTTAGCAATGGTAGCCGTAGAAGAATGCTCTCTATGTGCAGTGCCAAAAGCGTCATTGATGTAAATATCGCCGAGCTCGGAGAGTTGTTTTGCAAAAGAAGGGTCTTTCTCGGGCTTTTCTTCTGCCTCATGAAAACGAAGGTTTTCAAGAAGGAGAACTTGTCCGGGTTTAAGAGATGACGCTAGTTTTTTCGATTCTTCTCCAACACAATCCGTAGAAAATAGTGCAGGTTTTTGCAAAAGTTTAGAAAGAGTGTCTAGGCAAATTTTAAGCGAGTATTTTGGATCAACTTTTGCTTTTGGCCTTCCTAAGTGACTCATTAAAATTACGCTTGCGCCATTCTTTAGAAGATATTCAATGGTCGGGAGAGATTCTTTAATCCGAGTGGCATCAGATATAGTTCCATCAGAATTGAGCGGTACGTTGAAATCAACTCGTACGAGCACTTTTTTATTTTGCACAGATAGATCTTGAATACGAAGCTTATGCATAGTTTTCCTGACTTGTAAAATTGGTAAGAAAGCAATTGTTTTATCAAAAAGTATAAAGAGGAAGAGCAAAACTTACAATAGTTAATCTTTGATAATCAAAGAATATAAAAAGCTGTTGATACAAGTTATTTCTTTGCATACAACTTACGTAATTTTAATAAAACGGATTTTAAAATGAATTCTATAAGAGATGTTTTTCAGTTTTTTCAAACAAAGGTTTCTAGTGAGGTTTTCGTAAACCTCAGACATTCTATTACTCCTCTCACTCTTACTGGAAATCTTTCTGGTGAAATAGGTTAAACAACCTGGACTCGAACAGGCTCGTTTAAAGAAGTATATGTTGAAGTTTATAAACGTATTTCAGCAGCAAGCATAGATCTCTTAAGTCGGCAGATTTGTCCAAAAAAGGAAATTTGGATCTTCTGCAAGCAAAGAAATTAGCTATTCTCAAAGTGTAAAAACTGTCGCACTTGCAGTATTGAGATTATACAAATTGGAAGTAGGCGTTTTGCAGATCCTAAGTCGCGTATACAGATTTTTCCTTAGGATTAATTGATGTCATGGTCGTTGTAAATCTCATGCAGCTTGCTTGGAAACAATTCTCTAAAGCTAATCAACCCGTATAGTGGAGATTAAAGATTGGAAAAAGGGTTTCCCGATTGCTCGAAAATATTTCCTTTTTTTCTCTTTTTGAGTTCGGAGTGGATCGAAAAGAGAAGATCTTGGTCAAAATTTTGATGGGAAGCCCAAAAGAGATATTCAATAGGGATCTCGTGAAAGGGTCTTCCTTTGTGTTTTCCAAGAGGCATTGCTTTAAGAAGAATAGGTTTTTTAAGACGAGCTATGATCTGATCGGAAGAAGCAAATTTTGTAGATAAGAATTTAAAAACTTCAATATTGACGAGCACGTCGTTCATCGCTCTGTGCGCCCCTTCTGCTTCAATATTAAAATGCTCTCTTAGTTTCTCTAAAGAATTGGTTGGGCTTTCCCCATAAAGTCTTGCTAAACGCAAGGTGTCGATAGAGGGGTTGGAAATAAGCTTGCAAGGAACATTGTGTCTTTTTGCTTCTTCGGTAACGAATTTTAGATCAAGGGAAATCCCATGTCCTACAATGATTACATTATTTACCATTTTAAGAACTTGTGGAAGGACCTCGTTGATTTTAGGCTTGTCTGCAACCATGTCATCTGTGATATGATGGATGGCTATCGATGGTTCTGAGATGGGTCTTCCTGGATTTACTAAACTTTCGAAACTTTGAATAATAGAATCGAAAGTAAAAAGGACTACAGCAATTTCAATAATACGATCATTCTCAGGTTCGAGCCCGGTAGTTTCACAATCTAAACACGCGAAGACTTCTTTACTCAAACGGCTCATGTTGTTTTGCCTTGCTGCAATATGTTATTGATTTTATCGATTAGGATATCTCGTGATTTAGGATCTTTAATGGAAAAATAAAGATACTCGATTGGGGAAGAATTATGCAAAGGTTCTAGGATTTTTAACGAACTTTCCATGCTTTTTTTTCTTTCTTGATCATTTACTTTGTCAGTTTTTGTGAAAATAAGCAGGAATTGTTTTTTAAAATACGTAGCGAAGCGAAGCAGTTGCATATCTTCTTCAGTGGGAGTTCTACGTATGTCTAGCAAAAGGAGTAGAAGGCTAAGTGAGCTCCTATTCTGTAGATAGGCTTCTAGATATTCAGCCCATTTAATTTTGATGCTTTTTTCAACTTTAGCATATCCATATCCCGGCAGATCGACCAAAAGAAGCTTTTCATCGATCATAAAAAAATTAATCATTTGTGTTTTGCCAGGTGTAGATGAAGTTTTAGCAAGATTCGGCCCCCTTACTAAATGATTGATCAAAGAAGATTTTCCAACGTTTGATCTGCCGATAATGGCAATTTCAGGAAAAGGCTTACCATCTGGGGCTTTAAAATTGGGAAAATTGTCTTCTGCAACAGAAGATCGAAGAAAGGTTCCCTGGTTAAAAAGTATTTTTGTCATAATGAGTCGGGTGAATTTTTATTACTCTTACTCCTTCTTGCTTTTTGTAAAGGATCTCGATATGAATTCTGTCATTGGGGAGGATTTCGGGGATTTTCTCAGCCCATTCTATACAACAGACCCCTTGGTCAAAATACTCGTCAAAGCCCATTGCAAGAAATTCTTGAGTATTCTTTAAGCGGTACAGATCAAAATGAAAGATTGTATGTCCGTTCCCGGAAAAACTATTTACGTAGGTAAAGGTAGGGCTATTTACTTCCCTGCTTTCAATTTTTGTACAGCCTTCAACGATGCCTTTTACAAAAGTGGTTTTTCCGGCGCCTAGTTCCCCGCTCAGCGTTATTATGGCCTTTGCCGGTAAAAGAGATGCTAAATGCATGCCTGCAGCTTTTGTCTCTTCCCAAGATGAAGTCATAATTTCTTGAGTAATATCTAACAGATTAACCCTCTTCGCCCGCTTCTTCTTTTTCCTCTTCTAACCACTGGCTAGTAAAAGGTGCAAATTCTTCCATGGAAGAAATCGCTTCAAAGAATGCAGCGATTTTTGTGTCATCGAGATGATTTTGAATGAAAGCAAGGAAATTTTCTTCGATTTGGAATCGGTTTTGGGTAGGAACTTCCATGAGAGAGAGAGGTTTTATTTGATTGTTTAAGAAATCAGAAATGACCGCTGCCTTACTGTTAAAGAGCTTTCCTGTGACTACGGAAGAGAAGACGATCTTAGTGATCGGTTCTTTACGCTTAGTAATATAATTTTTAATGACTTCTTCGTCTTCGGAAACAAAAAATCGTTTTACTTTCAATCCGCCAACCCTTTCTTTGTTTTCTGGACATGTAGACACCCAATCATAGATGGCATCTTGGGGATTTGGATGGGTATTGTCGCCAAAGACTTTGCCAGTAAAAGGACAAATGTATATTTTTTTTGTCAGCTCGTTTACGCCTTGCTGCCCAACTTGAATTTTAATTTCAGTTTCTCGCCAAAGCTTGCCTTGTTCTTCTAATTTTTTTACAAGATCTTCCTGGCTTTGGTAAATGGTTTTTTCGCGCGCAAATAGCACAGGCTTAACATTAAATTTCTTTTCCAGATAGAAAAGATAGGTTGTGACGAGATCTGCTTTACGATTTTTCTTAAGAAACTTTTGCAACTCATCTTTTAGTACATTTGGGATGACAACTGTTGTCATGTAAAGTTTCCTTTGTTTATGGGAAATAGTTTTGTATGTATTGGACGCTAAATCCTATTCCAGAAAGAATTATTTCTCAAGTCAAAAATCAATTTTTCAAAATTAGATGGAAAAATCCATCAATTTGCGGTTTTTATAATTATAGTTCTATATTCATTTCTTTAATGCAATTATTTAACCTTTGTATTTTCTGAAAATAGAAAAGAATTGTTGATTTGAGGAGTGAAAATTGCTAGCATCTACTCTTTGTATTTTAAAAAAATTGTAAAATTTCTTTTACAATAGAGGGAAACAGCGAAGGATGCCCAGCTTAAGTGCTTGTGTGTCTCTTAGGAGTGTAGATAAGGAGAATTTAAGATGACTGTACTACAAGAATATTCTTTTACTTTAGAAGAAATTTATGTCCCTGGGTATGAGAAAATTTATAAGGTGACGGATCCTGCATCTCATTTGCAGGCGATTATTTGTATTCATAACACTATACTCGGTCCAGCATTAGGAGGGACAAGAATTTATCCCTACTCGTCATTTGATGATGCTCTGAATGACGTATTACGATTATCTAAGGGAATGACTTACAAATCAGCCCTTGCCGAAACAGGGTATGGAGGCGGAAAAAGCGTAATTATTGCAGATCCTAAAAAGAATCTTACCAAAGAAATGCTCCTTGCATTTGGTCAAGCCGTCAACTCTTTAAATGGCCAGTACATATGTGCAGAGGATATTGGATGTTCACCAAAGGAAATTGCTTTAATTAGCACTGTCACACCATATGTTGTGGGTTTGATTCAAGAAAAGAGCAGTGGAAACCCATCTCCATTTACAGCATGGGGAACTTTGCGTGGAGTACAGTCTGTCTTGAAAAAACTTTATGGAGATGATTCGATCGTTTCTCGCACGATCGCAATCCAAGGATTAGGCAGTGTAGGTATGGTTCTTGCAGAAAATCTTTTTTGGCTCGGTGCAAAACTCATTGTTAGTGATATAGATCAAAAAAGAGCTCAGGAATTTGCGAAGAAATATAGCGCGACATACTGTTCTCCTGAAGAAATTTTACAAGTTAAGTGCGATATACTCGCTCCTTGTGCTATGGGTGGAATTCTTAGTGAAAAGACAATCCCGCATTTGCGCTGCTCTGGAATTGCAGGTTGCGCAAAT
Source organism: Chlamydiota bacterium (assembly GCA_027348355.1). Classification (GTDB taxonomy): domain Bacteria; phylum Chlamydiota; class Chlamydiia; order Chlamydiales; family Rhabdochlamydiaceae; genus JABEVM01. The sequence goes on from DAIEPN010000221.1 coordinate 5,754, forward strand.
AACCAGCTTTTAGAAGATAGTGATGGCGTAGAACTCGTAAAAAGAGGAATTTTGTATGCCCCGGATTTCGTCATTAATGCAGGCGGACTTATGAACGTGGCTCAAGAGCTCGTTGAAGAAGGTTACAATCCAATTCCTGTACGTGATAAAGTTCATAAGATTTATGATCAGCTTTTAGTTGTTTATGATATTGCTGAGCAAAACCATACTTCAACTGATGCAGCTGCAAAAGCGTTAGCTGATTATCGTTTGAAATACGGAATCGGAAAAAGAGTGGCTCCAATCTATTTTCACCACGCGCATGCAAAGTTAAAATAAAAAGGTATGGAAAATTTACTTAACCTCGTAAAGCACAATGTAGATAAGGCCATTCGAGATTCTCTCTCCAAAGAGGTGGTAGAGGATGCGCTGCTGCAAGCGGAAATTGAACAGACTTCCAATCCAACGTTTGGACATTATCAATGTAATAACGCCTTTAAACTTGGTAAGGTCTTACGAAAAAATCCAAGACAGATCGCACAAAGCATTATTGATCACTTAAGCAAATCATCATTAAACGGAGATCTTATGATCTCCAGTGTTGAGATTGCAGGACCTGGGTTTATCAATATCTCGCTTGATCCTGGATTCTTAGCAAAACAAATTGAGTCTTTGCTAATAGATCCCCGTTTAGGCGTTCCAGTTGTTACACATCCAAAAAAAGTAATCGTAGAATTTTCCTCTCCTAATGTCGCAAAAGAATTACATGTAGGGCATTTGCGCTCTACCATTATTGGAGATTGTTTAGCACGGCTCTTCGAATTTTTAGGAGACAATGTTCTGAGATTGAATCACATTGGAGATTGGGGGACGCAGTTTGGCATGTTGATTGCGTACATGCAAGAATATGCATCAGATGTGCTTGAAGGTAAAAAGGAAGTAGATCTAAGCCAGTTAATGCAGTGGTACAAAGAGTCTAAAAAGAAGTTCGATGAAGATCCTGTATTTAAAAGGAAGTCTCAATTAGAGGTGGTTAAACTGCAAGGAGGAGATTCATCTTCTTTGCTAGCTTGGCAGATGATCTGCGACATTTCTCGAAAAGCATTTTTAGAGATCTATGATCTACTAGATATTAAAACCACGGAAAGAGGTGAATCGTTTTATAACCCTTATCTTCCGGTTATCGTAGCAGATTTAGAAAAAAAAGGCTTAATTACAATCTCTGATGGCGCGAAGTGTATTTTCTTAGAAGGGTTTACCAATCGAGAAAATGAGCCTCTTCCCATTATCATCCAAAAATCTGATGGCGGATACAATTATGACACAACAGATATGGCAGCGATTTGGCACCGAGTAGAGAAAGAAAAGGCTGATCGTATTATTTACTGCACAGATGCAGGACAAAGTTTACATTTCCAAATGTTATTTGTAGCTGCCGAAAAAGCAGGCTATGTAAATTCTAAAAAAGTGCAATTAGACCATGTAACGTTTGGTGTGGTCCTAGGACCAGATGGGAAAAAGTTTAAAACAAGAAGCGGAGAAACAGAACGCCTGATCGATCTTCTTCTCGAGGCGATTGCTCAAGCTAAGAAAATTATGCACGAGCGCCTTCCTGACATTTCAATGGAAGAGCTCGACTCTCTTTCGAAAATTTTGGGGATTAATGCTCTCAAATATGCGGATCTATCAGGTCATCGTGTAAAAGATTACTCTTTCAGTTATGAAAGAATGCTGAAGTTCGAAGGAAATACGGCAGCCTTTTTACTTTACGCTTATGTCCGTATTCAAGGGATCAAGCGAAAGGTAAGCAAAGATGTAGAAGCGCTAATTGGAAAAGAATCTATTATTTTAGAGCATCCATCTGAAGTGGAGCTTGCTCTTCATTTAAGACAATTTGGAGAAACATTAGAAGGAATTTCCAAGGATCTTCTTCCAAATCGTCTTTCCGAATATCTGTATACCTTAGCTGAAAAATTTCATGCTTTTTTTAGGGATTGCCGTGTGGAGGGAAGTGAGAGAGAAAGTAGCCGTCTTTTACTTGCGGAAGCTGCTGCTCGTATCCTAAAGAAAGGTTTAGAAATTCTAGGTCTTCAGGTTATGAATAAGATGTAAGCTCGGTGATTGGGCGTTTAGCCGGATCGCCCGCTATCTCTTTTACATATTTAGGAACGCCATATCCAGGAAGGATGGTGCGAAGGTGTTCAGCCAAAGAAATTCCCTTTTTTTCCTCAACTTCAAAGTGAGCTGAACCTTCTACTTTATCTAATTGATGAATGTAGCAAGGTACAATTCCATTATCTATGAGTTTTTCGCTAAGTTCTTGTTGAGTTTTTTCATTGTCGTTAATTCCTTTAAGTAGAACAGACTGCTGTAGGATAGGGATACCTCTTTTCTGAATGTTTTTTAAAACACGGAGAACTTCATCATCAAGTTCTAACGGATGATTGACATGCAGCATAAAAACAATTTGTTTAGGAATGCTGGAGAGAATGTCCAAAAACTCCTCGTCAATTCTTTCAGGGATTCCAATCGGAAAGCGGGTATGAAAGCGGATCCTTTTTACATGAGGGATTTTTCCTAACTCTTCAAGAAGTCCTTGTAAAAACTTATTATCTAAAGAAAGGGGATCTCCTCCACTTAAGAGAATTTCAGATAGAGATGGATCGTTTCGGATCGCTCTTAGCTCATCTTCGAAGGATTTATTTTGTGTGTCATAGTCAAAGTTTTTTCGAAAACAAAACCTGCAATGCATAGCGCACGCGCTTGTTGCAACTAAAAGGGCTCTACCCTTGTATTTGTGCAGAAGTTTAGAAGTTTTTCTAAATGTTTCGTCTTTAACAGGATCTGGGCTGAATCCGGTAGCAGTGAATTTTTCTTCGATAAGTGGTAAAAACTGACGAAGGATAGGGTCATCTAAGGAATTTTTCTTAATTTTATTGGCAAGCCTCATCGGAAGGTTTAACGTAAACCTAGGATTTGTATCAATTTTTTGAATTGAGAGAGGGTCGAGTTCTAAAAAAACGAACAACTTCTTCCAATCAGTGAAATTTTGCCTTTGAATTGAACGCCAAGAAAACATGAGAAAACTTATGTAAAACAAGTGATTTTAGTCTGAATTTTCATAGATGTCAATGTTCATTTTCATAGTGATTGAGTTGTGATATATAAGACTTCTTTTGAAAATCCCGATGCCTTTTTTTGATGAAAAAAGTATTTGTTTAATACGAATAATTTATCGAATTGTATTGAGTTTTTTAGTATAACTTTAGCCTTTGTAAGAGTGTTAAAATGGAGGAAGGGCGCTATGATGCAAAATCGTTCAGTTGCAAGAATGTTAAACGAAGAGAATGGTGTATCTTCTGTTACGTCCAATTCTTTAGTTAGGCAAGCATCGCTAGGAATTTTGGATGATGTGAGAAAGAGTCCAGAGAATGCATTAGATATTATAAGCAATGCTGTGATGGATGTTTACTCTCAAGGTATGCAAGATGGAGTGAATAGAGGTAGATTAGAAGAGTCTCGAAGAACGTCAAAACATTCTGAAGAAATGCTGATTCAAGTTGTGTCTCAGAACGCCCAGATGGGAGCTACTTTACATTTGGCAAGGGCTGAATTGGAAGAATTACAATCTCAAGTGTTTGAGATGAATAGAGAAATCGGAGTAGTGACAGGTCATCAAGATGGTTATAACCGAGAAGTTTATGAGATTCGTCAAAATCATTTAGGGATCCTTCAAGAAATCGCAGAAAGAAAAGGAGAGAGATATGTTGTGATCCAATCTCTTAATCAAATTCAGAAACGGCAGGGTGAAATGCAAACTGAATTAGGAGAAAGAAAGGGAGAAAGTAATGTTCTGCTCCAATCTTTTAATCAAATTCAGCAACAGCAGGGCGAAATTCAAATAAATCATGGTGCTTTACTTGAGAGAATTCGTGCC
>DAIEPN010000222.1 GCA_027348355.1 Chlamydiota bacterium
TTGACCACAGCTGGCGCGAGGAAAGTTCGAAAGAGGCCAGAGCTTTGCAATCGCAAATTGAAAGTTTAGGTATACCTTTCTATATAGAGACACTTTCGTTTGAAGGCGTAAAAACTAATTGGGAAGAAGTAGCTAGAGAGAAAAGAATAGAATTTTTTAAAAGAATCTATAAAGAAAAAAATATGCAGGCCCTTCTTTTTGCTCATCATGCGGATGATCAAGCTGAAACAGTCCTAAAAAGAATCTTTGAAGGCGCAGATCTGCGGTTTTTAGGAGGGATGCGTCAAATATCCTTACTTCGCGGTATGACACTTTGGCGTCCTATGCTGAGAAATAGGAAAAAAGATCTATGCAGATGGCTGGAGAAGAAAAATTTACAGGCTTTAGTAGATGATTCAACAAATCGTGATACAAAGTACCTGCGAGCTAGATTTCGGGAAAATACCATTCCTTTTTTAGAAGAGCAGTTTGGAAAAGGAATTACCTCGAACTTAGTAAGGTTGGGGGCTAGAGCTCAAGAAGTAGAAGGTTATGTAAGACGTAAAGTAAATAAATATTTTCTAACTGCTTGCGAAGGTGTTTTTGGAGTTTATTACGATCTAAATCATCTCTATCCGTTAGAGAAGCTGGAAGTGGGATTTTTTATCAAAGAGATTGCTGAAAAGGAATGTTTTTTTCTCTCTTATGAACAAAGGGAGATCTTAGAAATGGGTCTTTTGACGCTTGCTTCTAATTGCCTTGTACGTGTTTCGCAAGGCGAAGGAAATGTAAAAAAGCTCTTTGTAGACAGAGGAAGGTTATTTGTCCTTCGAGAAGATGTACCTAGTTTCACATGTCATACATCTCTTTCCTCTTTAGAACTCGAATCGGGAAAATGGAAATTGCAGTTATCTTGTGAAGTACAAAATATAAGTAGCGAAAAAAGGGCCTGCGATTGGAAAGATGTTTGGAAGGGGAAGGCACATGCCTATCTCCCTCAAAAAAAATATGAGCTGATTAGTAGTTTTCGAGGGTTCCTTCTTCATAAGAGTCGGCAGATTCATCATTTTTGGAACGACAATAAAGTACCCGCTTTTTTTCGTCAGATCTTCCCCTGTATTGTTGAGGATCAGAGAGTTGCCTACGATTGGTTAACTGGGAAACCCTCTTATTTAGAATGTTCGAATGAAGAAATGCAATTTATATCTCTTGAAATTAAAAATATAGAAAATTAAAAGACAGATAGAGAGGCCAGGAAAGTCTTAGATAAAGATTTCAAGCTTAAGATTTTGTTTTTTCTTCCTTCGGGAATGTGCTTTACTAAATTTGTAGAGAGTGGTTTAATTTTTATTCGTTGTCTGTTTTTAACCTTAAACTTGTGAATGAAAAATATGAATAATGACAAAATGAAACCTGAGCAAAAAAAGGGGTTACCAGGGGGCTTTTTAATTTTTCTATTGGCCCTAGTATTCCTTATTTTAACAGTGCAAAGCCTTTCAACAGACAAGACCGCCAAAGTTTCCTTCAGCCATCAAGCTGAACATCTGGTTAATTTGGACTTAATCCAACCGGAGGAGAGTCGGAAAATTTCTCTCAATGACAATCTAGTTACTTTTAGTGGTAGATTCAGAGATAAACTAACAGAAGAGTCAAAAGCAAGATACCGCTATTTAGAACTTCTAGAGCAGAGCCATGAGCTGCAAGAAGACAAAGAGCGTCTTTCAGAGAGCTTAGTCACTCTAAAGCAGAATGTTCTCGAAGCTACAGATTTGTTCTTGCACCTCAGCGGCGTTCCTATCCCTAAAAATGGATATCGTGTTGTTGACCCTGTCTATGACACTTCAGAAAGGGATAATGCCATCATAGTTTATTCTCTATCTCATAAAGAAATTGTAAGCGTTCCGCAGCTCCAGTCAATGGCGAGCTCGATTTCTTCCACAGATCAGCAGCAAATGAATGCGTTGAGCAAAGAACTCTTATTCGTTTTACAAGGATTCCGCTCTTCTGCTTTAGGAATTGGAAATCAAACGATCAAAGAACAGTTGAAAGCACTTGAGCAAAAAGTGAGCGATGCTAGCGTTTCTACAACGTTGTCTGGTGAAGAAAAAAATGCAGTTTATAAACAGACACTTTCAGATCTTGACGGGATCATAGCTGAGCTAAATACCGAAAAACAAGACGTTCGCCTGCTTTCTCTACGCTCCGTACGAAATTATACAGCAGACCTGCAACAATATAATTATATTGTTGATGAAATAGAAAAAAATACAGTCCAGCTTGAAAAGGCGAGACAACTCGTATCTCAGGTAATCTGGTTCTTTAATGGAAAAGAAGACTCTACAAGAGCACTGGAAAAAGAAGATTCCGAAGTGTATAACCACTGGTATGTACAAGCAAAGCAAGAGTGGGAAAACTTTGCAACAAATAAGGGTGGAGCTTTTAGAGCACCTGACCAACCTCGCAATACAGTACTTGATAAAACTTTTAAAAGTGAAGAGCCTTCTCCAAATTATTTTAGCTATCTCCTCACTCTTTTGCCCGTGATCCTTGTGATCGTATCACTCTATTTTGTTTTTTCTAGACAAATGAAGGGAATGGGCGGGGGCGCGATGAATTTTGGAAAGTCGCCTGCGAAACTAATGACAAAAGAGCAAAATAAAATCACTTTTAAAGATGTTGCAGGATGTGATGAAGCAAAAGAAGAACTACAAGAGATTGTTGATTTTCTAAAAGATCCGTCCAAATTTACAGCTCTTGGTGCTCGAATTCCAAAAGGTGTACTTTGCATCGGAGCGCCTGGTACAGGAAAGACCTTGATTGCGAAAGCAGTCGCTGGTGAAGCCGATAGACCTTTCTTTTCGATTTCCGGATCCGACTTTGTGGAAATGTTTGTAGGGGTGGGAGCAAGCCGTATTCGAGACATGTTCGAGCAAGCTAAAAAAAATGCTCCTTGCATTATTTTTATGGACGAAATCGATGCTGTGGGTCGTCACAGAGGTGCCGGCATAGGTGGAGGACATGATGAAAGAGAGCAGACGTTGAACCAGCTCTTAGTTGAAATGGATGGTTTTGATACAAGTGAAGGAGTGATCCTGATTGCAGCTACAAATAGACCGGATGTTCTTGACAAAGCTCTTCTCCGCCCAGGAAGATTTGATCGACGTATCGTGATCGACCTACCAGATATTAAAGGGCGATATGAAATTTTGAAAGTTCACGCCCGTAAGATCAAGCTTGATTCTAGTGTTGAGCTAATGAACATTGCTAGAAATACACCCGGAGCTTCGGGAGCCGATCTTGCCAACATCTTAAATGAAGCGGCTCTCTTAGCTGCGAGAAAGGGGAGAAGGGCAGTTACAGCTCAGGAAGCTATGGAAGCTTGCGATAAGGTTCGTTACGGAAAAGAAAGACGTAGCTTAGAAATCGATCAAAACGAGAAGAGAACTACGGCGTACCACGAGTCAGGCCATGCGATTATTGCGCTTCTAGTTAAATACGCTGATCCGGTTGAGAAAGTAACGATTATCCCAAGAGGTCTTTCATTAGGGGCTACCCACTTTATGCCTAAGAAAAACCGTTTGAGCTACTGGAAAAGAGAGCTGATGGACCAGCTTGCTGTTCTTATGGGAGGAAGAGTTGCAGAAGAGATCTTTGTTCATGATATTTCAAGTGGCGCCCAAATGGATATTTCTCAAGCTACTAAGCTCGTTCGTAGTATGGTATGTGAATGGGGTATGACAGACGCTTTGGGAACAGTTGCGTATGATGAACGCAGTGATAGTGGACAGTACCTTGGCATGGCAGGCTACCATGAGAAAAACTATTCTCAAGATACAGCTAAATATATCGATGGCGAAGTTCGTAAGCTATTAGATGAGGCCCTTACAAGAGCTAGGGACATCATCAATACGAACAAAGACAAAGTAGAGCTGATGACAGAAATGCTCATGGAGTTTGAAACTCTTGATAGAGACGATGTTCTCGATATCATCAACGGTAATTGGGATATCAATAAAAAAAGAGAGCGCTTAAAGCTTTATGAAGATTTACAGAAAAAAGTTCCGCCTCCACCACCAGCGCCTACGCAGGCTAGAGATTTTCCCTCTTCTGCAAGTGACACACCTTCTCCTCAGCCTTTATAAACTGAGGTAAAGGAGGAGAAAAGTAGCGTAACTTTGCGCTACTTTTCTATATTAGTTTTTTTATTTTGCATATGCTGCATACACATTATTGCGATACTGAGGATGACTCGGTTAGACTGCTCCTTGTTCCCCATAGACGTTGCTAAGATCAATTTAGCAAGGTTTGCATATTTTGCATTTGCTTCGCTCACACATTTAGGAAGATAACCATACCTGTTCAAAAGTCCAATGCTCAAAATAGCCAGACTTGCTGTCCCTGTTTTACGCTTGCCCATATACAGGAGAGATACTGCCGCAGCGATTGCAAAGCCTTGGCTTATCTCTCCACTATGGTTACTTAAGAAACGTGTTATGGAACGAACTCTCGGACTTCCTATTTCCATATGGTTGCATGCTGCGACCACGGCAGGTGTTAAAACGAGAGCTGCTTTTACAGGAGTTGGTATTTTTCCCTGTTTCGCAAGGTTCATTGCTTGCTGGGCAAATACAAGAGCCGTATAGGCTTGAAGCATCTGATAAATCGCTTTTTGCGCAACTAAAGTAGTCGGGATTTTTTCTCCAGAAGCTTCTATTTTACTGATATCTCTTTGGGTCAACACCTCTGCGTCGCCAGCTGTCGTCATATCAAGAGCATCTATTGCCCCAGCTATAAATGAATCAGGTATTGTTGGGGCCACTTGCTGCACAGAACTTTCAGCAGAAGTAGGCTCAGCTACTAGAGTGGAATCTACTTTTGTGTTTGTCAAAGTGGAAGCTGCCAAGTTTGTTATATTGTCTTTATTACTCCATAGTAGATAGGCGCCAACTCCCATTGATGCTTTGATCATGATATCTTTAACGCCTTCCTGTTTCAAAATGGCTATAGTTACAAAGGTCATAGAGACGCCACCTGCAACAAAATGGCCAAAAAATAAAAGTGCAACTGTTGAGACAGAACTTGATACAATATAGAATTTTTCTGAATTCGTGCTAACAAGTTCCTTTACGTATACCGAGCCTTGTCTTGTTATTTCATATTTTTCTCCTACACTTGCCGCCATGACGATAAGAGGGGGGACAAAAGAGATGGCTCGAAATTCAAGAGGCATTGCAGCTTCTGCAGTTGCAAACATTGCTTTTTCCGTAATGGCTGTTGCCCCAGCTGACATAGCGCAATTGGATACTACCACAGCAACGTTATCTTTAAAGACTTGGAAGAATCCATCTACAAGTAAACTTCCGACTGTTGAACTAGACATTTTTACCCCTTTCTATTTACATAGATCAATTGTTAGCACTTAATAATTTTTTTGTTATTATAAATAAAAAATCTATCATTATATAATTAAAAATCTAACATAAATATGAATTGATATATTATTAAATTATGATTAGTTATTAATTAATATAATTAAAAATTTAATTTACAAAGGTGTGTAGAGTTAAAAAAAATTATATGGAAAGGGCGGCTTATTGAGGTGTTGAAAATAGGGATTCCTTTTTCAGAGAGAAAATAAAGCCCCTCTGATTATATCTAGAGAGGGTATCTGAAAAATCTAATTAAAAATGTACTTAAATCAAGCCGAGATCGTGTCTGATCTTGGATATCGTTCTTCCTTAATTTTAAGGAACTTAGCAAGAGTTTCTTTGGCATCTAATCGAGTATCTGGATTTACATCCAATAACGCTCTCTTAAGATCCCAGAGCTTTTTAAGAAAGGCTCCGTCAGCGTTATTAGGTAATTTCAATCCATTTATAAGAGATGTAAGATCTTGATTAACAGTTTCTTGTGATAATTTAGCAATGTCCTTATCAGGTAGAGAATCATCATTAAGGTTGGCATTTTTGAAGAAATTTTCCAGAAACGCTAGAGGGGGGGGGGATCTCTAAACCCTGTGTTTCCTTTTTCCTTGATGTATACCCTGCCAGAATGGCAACAAATACGAGCCCTAAGTCCCACATATCCTTTTTTTGCGCATATTTTTTATTTTGCTCTACTGTATCGGCAGTATTATGATCAGATAAGATAAAGCGCATAGCTTCAGGAGAGAGAAAGCCCGGTGTTCCACCAAAACCTTCAAGTCTGCACGCCATTCCTAAATCAGAATGAATCGCCTCATATCTTTTTTTATCTGGATTTGACTCATCTTCGCACATACGAACTAGGACGTTATTTGTTTTCACATCAGAAGAATAAGCTGGAAAGTCTTTCTCTGTATAGATCTGTCCGTCAGTGTGGTACATATAACTAGGAACTCGGTACTCATGCAAATGAAAAAGACCAGATAAGGTCTTCCATAACTTGACACTTTCGTAAAGGATCGTTTAATTCTGAATTACCAACCAAAATGGAAAGGGTTCCATATAATGGGGTTCAATAATCTGTTTCTCCCTCGGATGTTTAACTGAATCGAGCCAAATAATGTTTGAAGGTAATCCTCTTTTAGGGTTAGCTGAAAAATGCTTGAGAAGCTCTTCTTCCATTTTACTTGAACATCTTTTAATCGCAAACCAAGAGGATCGTACCATATTCCAAACTCTTCGAACTGCTCTTTCTCCTCCTCGACCAATGACTTCTTTAGAAATAATGAGAATTCTCTCCACGTTTTTTTCTGAAAACGTGAAGTGAATTGTAAGAGGAATAGAAAAGGATAGAGCTTTGGTAAAAAGGGATGAGATTGGTGATTTTTGCAAAACTTGTAGATACTTTTCTTTTGTAGCTGCGTTTTTTGAAAACTTTACTTTATAGGTAAAGAGTTGTACTGTTTTTGTGAGAGTGCTTTGAGGTGTGATTTTCTTAAGGGGTCCTACAACAGCTTTTTCTATTTGATTTTTTCCTGTTTCATCAAGACCTATAGCCTCTAAATCTTTTGGGAATTTAAGCGACACAGTAGTTACTACTTGTTTTGAATCTACAGCATCAGCCACGCTTTTAGGTCTACTACTTTGACACGAAGTAGGAAGCAGGTTGTAGAGTAGTTCTATTTGCGTGTATATTAAATCTTCGTGCTTTTGATGTGTTTTCTCGTTTAATTTGGTAAATATGTCCACAGATTTATTGAAAATACGATAAGGCTCGATCTCAAGTATTTTAAAATGTTCATTATGCGCTTGGCATTGCTCTAGGAACTTTTGTGCAACTTTTTCAACACGGGCATGATTGAAAATAACTATTTCTTTTCCCAGATAATAGGTGACTGTATCTTGTAGCCAAAGGACACACCATCTCATGCACCAAGAAATACCCGATTTCTGGATGACATTGAGCCCTTCATCGATAATTAGGCCAGAGCCTTTTTCTGAAGCACTTAAAAATTTGTTTAGCTGAGCTTCGAATTCAGTGAAAGCGAGTTTAGTTGTCGTTGTCATAAATGAACGAACCTATCCTAATAAAATTTTAAATGATATGATTTCTCCTTTTTGGAGGTAAATCATTACAAAACACTTTTCTCATTTATCAGATTCCCAATGGGAAACAATTAAGAAATTGGTTAATTGGACTCCACCTCCTCAGAGAGGAGTTCCTCGAGCAGATTTTAGAAAGATTTGGAATTCGATTCTTTTTGTTTTAACTAGAGGATGTCGTTGGTCAGATATTTCTATAGATGCAAACCTCTACTGTTCAAAATCAACAGCCAATCGTTGGCTTGTTATCCTAAAAAAGGCTCATGTTTTCGATAGAGTGTTAAG
>DAIEPN010000235.1 GCA_027348355.1 Chlamydiota bacterium
AGATTTCGCTTGGATGGAAAAAAGGATCGAGGCTCTTAAAAACCTGTCTTACGAAAAGCTCTTTACCTTTGCAAAGCAAAATCTATCACGTCAAAACCATAGAAGACTTGCAATACTCGTAGAAGGAGCTCCTATGCCGGAGAATACTTTCCATTACGAAACGGTTGCCAAAGACGATGTGAAAGAAATTGGAACGTATATCACTTGGAAAGAATAAAGGTTAAACTTTAATAGTTAGCTAATTGGCTTGCTAGGTAAAATGAAATCATGTCTATGATTTCCAATTTACAAACTTCTGCTGTTATCCACCAAGCTTGGTGAGGATTTTGTAGAAGTTGAGAACTAGAAGAGCTATATTCGGAAACTTTCTCTCTTACATTGCTGATTCTTGTTTCATATTCAGCCAGGTTTTCTAACTCTATATTAAATTAGCTTTTTAACATATTTCTTGCTCTTTTTTGTCATGCTTTGATGACCTGTATTTGTTGCAAAAAAAGTCGCTATCATTCCATTTATCTATCAATAAACCATCGTTTCCTGCTTATTATTAATACGTTAACATAAATTTTGCACAATAACACGTGTTATGTTAGCATGAAAATTATACAGATTAATGATCTAGACGGGTCCAGATGAATAATTTGATCGAAAAGCTTAAAAAATATCTTAAAGAAACATTGGGGATCGAGATTTCGATTCTTCCATGGAAAGAACAAAAAAAACTTCCCCTTTTTTTGGTCGATTCATATCACTTTTTTGAAGCATCCTTTTTAAGCAATCCTTGCCTTCTCATGATTTCGAAGGAGGACATCGAATTAACACCTAATACAATCCAAAAACATTGGGAACAAGTAAAAAAAAAATGGAGTGCCCCCTGCATATATGTGTCTAACACAATTTCCAGTTACAATCGTAAGCGACTAATTCAACATCATACACCGTTCATTATCCCAAATAATCAAATTTACATTCCTGACATGGGATTTGATTTAAGGGAACATTTTAACCAGCAGCGTGCCCCTAAAGAACTTTTTAGCCCTGCTACCCAAATAGTTATTATATCAACTCTCCTTAAAGAAAAAAGCGAGGGATTAATTCCGTCAAAACTAGCAGCTTCATTAGGTTATTCTTCTATGACTATGACTCGTGTATTTAACGAATTAGAAACAGCTGGGATTGGCAAACTGATAAGCAAGGGAAAGGAACGATGGTGGATTTTTCAGGACACTAAAAAAGATTTGTGGGAACAAACAAATAGCATGTTACGCAGTCCAATTAGGAGTCGAGAATCGATGAAACTATTGCCAGGCGCCAAAATGCCTCTAATACCCTTAGCTGGCCTAAGCGCTTTGGCAGAAATGACCATGATCAATCCTCCAAAAACCCCTGTTTTAGCAATGGGCATTGAAGAGTATAAGAAAGTGAGTATTCCTAAGGGATTTCAACATTCACATATAGATGAAGCTGATTTTGAATTAGAAGTTTGGAATTACAATCCAATGCCCTTTTCTGAACATCAAAGAGTTGATCCATTTTCACTCTATTTAAGTTTAAGGGATTCCAAAGATGAGCGAATTGAGAAAGCTCTTGAAGAGTTATTGGAGAAAATTAAATGGTAAAAGGACTGGATATATTTAAAAATCATTTTTCTAATTTTCAAGACAAGTATGTGTTGATTGGAGGAACAGCATGCATGGTTATAATGCAAGAGGTTGGCATCTCATTTCGTGCTACCAAAGACTTAGACATTGTACTTCATGTTGAGGCCCTTGATAAAGACTTTGTAGCAGCATTTTGGAAATTTGTTAAAGCAGGAGGATATCAAATTCAAGAAAAAAGTACAGGAAAGCCGATTTTATATCGCTTTGATTCTCCCACGAACAAAGATTTCCCAGCTAAGTTAGAACTCTCCTCACATACATTAGATGGTGTAAAATTAGAAAATAGACGTAATTTTACTCCCATTTCCCTAAGTGACACTCACGTTAGTCTTTCTGCAATTTTGATAGAGGACAATTATTATCAATTCATCCTTTCAGGAAAAAAAGAGAGCAACGGGCTATCTTTAGTTGGAGCTGAGCACCTTATACCTCTTAAAGCAAAAGCTTGGTTGAATCTTACTAATAAAAAAGAAAATGGAGAAAAAATTGACACCAAAGACATACGTAAACATAAAAATGACATTTTACGTCTCCATCAACTCCTTTCCATTGATAATAATATTACTCTTCCTCTACCGATAAAGAGAGACTTAAGGGAGTTTTTTCAACGTAACGAAAAAGATCCTATCGATTTGAAAACCTTGGATATAAAACACACAACTTATGAAAAAGCGTTAAATAATCTGAAAGAGATCTTCAACATTACTCCTCTGCCTTCTTTAGGAGAGGCTTTAACAAAGACACGAGGAGATGAATTAGTGCAATCTGTAATGGAAATCTTAGCTGTAGATGCTAACGTTATCCGTAATTCTTTTAATGGATATCACCCCTTGCAATTACTAATTAAGGCTGACCTAGATCCACATAAGAAATTAGAATTAGTTAAATATTTTACCGATCTAGGCGCTGATATCCACTCTGCAGATAACAGTGGATTAACACCATATCAAGTTGCTATTTCTGAAGAGGATAACTCAATTTCTAATCTCTTGCGTTCTAAAGGGGCTCGCCCAATGTCCCCTCCTGGGACTGGATACGTTCAACATTACGCCATGTACCATGAAATCCCATTACCATAAGGGACTTTACAAATGAGATAAAAACACATTTTTATGTCAATTGTGTAGGAGTAATTTTTAAGAGCCAGTCATAGCCGTTAGAATACGCCTCTTCCCGGTAAAAGTCTCCCGTCCATGCATAGCAAGAAGATTGTCTAAGATAAGTACGTCTCCCTTCTGCCAAGGGAAATAGACCGTATTCTCATCTAAAATATCCAAAACGTGATAGAGATCTTCTCGTGGAATTTTGGTACCATCGGCAAAAAAGATTTCGTGTAGAAGGGTATGTTTACGAAAGTAAAGTATTTTGGTGCCTATGTAACGATGCCATCCTAAAAACTTCGGATTAAAATCGAAGTGGTGAGCTTGGTTAAACCAGAGAGGTTCTTGCGTTTGTGGATGAGAAATCACAGCTGGGCGATTCTGGCTGATTTGTAGCCAATCCTGCTTATGCCATCTAAAATCGATTTGATGTTCATGGCATTTTTTCTCTACTTCTCTTTTATCTTCGGTTTCGAATACATGAATCCATGATTTATGGCTTTTGTTCACAAAGTTCATCAGCTTACTTTTATAAGGGTAGCAAGAAACATATCGTAAACCTTTCTCAGAAAACCGCTTTTTGATATCTGGATCAATTGCTTGATAAATCTTTCTTGCATCGCTAATAATCGTTTCCCCTTTTTCTATAGGAGGAATTTCACAGTAAAAATAAATATGCGAAGGGTAGCTATTGACATAGGAGAGTTCGTTATGAAGAGGGATCTTAAATGAGGGAGGAGCCTCGGTCGAAGTATAGACCCCATTTATAATCTTTTTTCTTGGACTATCTCCACCAACGTAATTCAAAAAATTTCCCGTTTGAAGATGCTTTATTACTGATGCGAAATCCCGCGCATTTTGGATAGGAAAATTTCGTAGTAGCAATCCACCATATTGAAGAAGATTTTGTTTAAAAAAGGCATTTTCTGTA
>DAIEPN010000237.1 GCA_027348355.1 Chlamydiota bacterium
TGCACATGTAAAGCAAGCTCTTCGGATTGCCATAATCCATTTCACTGCATGGGAAAAAAATCCTGCTCCAGAAAGTCTTTCGTTATCGAAAGAAGAACAAAAAGAACTATTTGAATACTGCAAAAAAAATAACCTCGCTCTGACAGAATCTACTTTTCAAAAAATCCTCCAAGACATCTATCCCAGATTTCACCTTTCTCTGCCAAAAGATGAGCTAGCTACAGCTCTTGATGTTTATTACAGAGCAACAACTAAAGACCCTTGTCAGTATGAAGTACGGTATAACGATAAATGGCAAGAGAAGAACGAAACCTCTTCCATGCAGGTTATTTTAGCTTGGAGAGGAGTCCCAAGACATAAGTTTCTCTATCATATCGCCAAGATCATCTACAGACATAATTTAACCCTTAAGCGGGCGCATGCTACCTATATCGATCCATATAGCAAGGAGAGTATTCTAGTGATGTCCTTAGAGTTACACGGGAAAGGTGGAAAAGCCGCCTGGGACGAAGCAAATGTGGAAGATTTTCTTTTAGAGCTTGCGATGAGTAAATATTTTCCAGGAGATGGAATTATTGAAACAACCTTTGTGGATACAGGACTTCTGACAGGAAATTTTGGGAATCTCCTCCAAACGATCATCAGCTTTGTACACCAGATCCTAGCCCATACTGATATCAATATGTACAGCCTCAGCAATATTGAAGAGGCATTCTGTAGACATCCAGAAATTACTGTCCTCTTAGCCGAGGCTTTTAAATTTAAATTCCATCCTGAAAATCATGACCTACACAAATGTTACAAAATAAGAGAAACCTTCCTGCGTCTTGTAAAAGAGATCGATACAGGACATGAGAGCAATGACATAAGACGAAAAAATATCTTACAATGTGCTATGAATTTTATTCATTTCACGCTCAAATCGAACTTCTATCGAAAAAATAAAACTGCTTTCAGCTTTAGGCTCTCTCCTCAAATCTTTGAAGACCTCCCCTTTGACCGAAAGGAAAGATTTCCAGAGCTGCCTTATGCTATCTTCTTCATGAAAGGGATGTACTATCTAGGGTTTCATATCCGTTTTAAAGACCTCTCCAGAGGAGGTCTTCGTACTATATATCCCCAAAAAATGGAACAAATGCTCGTCGAAAGGAACTTCGTTTTATCCGAATGCTACTCACTTGCTTATACACAACATAAAAAAAATAAAGACATTCCAGAGGGAGGATCGAAAGGAGTGATCTTTTTAGAGCCATATGAAAGACTTCTTTCGGAAGCAGAAATTTATAAAAAAGAACTTGAAAGCGCTGAAATTTCGCAGGAAGAGATTACCCTAAGGATCGAAAAATTTCACGAAATACAAAAACTGGAATATCTCTATCAAAGCCAACGCTCTTATATTGAGAGCTTCTTAACAATCCTCAACTGTTTGCCAGATGGGACATTAAAGGCTAAACGGATCATTGATTATTGGAAGCATCCTGAATATATCTATTTGGGACCTGATGAAAATATGCACAATAGCATGATTGAATGGATCTCGTCCTATAGCCAATACTATGGCTATAAGCCGGGAAGAACTTTCATTTCCAGTAAGCCAGGAGCCGGGATCAACCATAAAGAATATGGGGTCACATCCCTTGGAGTGAATGCCTACATGAAACAGGTTCTTCTTTTTTTAGGTATCGATCCTACTAGGCAGTCCTTTACAGTAAAAATGACTGGAGGCCCTGATGGAGATGTTGCAGGAAACCAAATTCTAAATTTGAGAAAATACTATCCAAATACTGCAAAACTCATTGCTTTGACTGATGGCTCAGGAACGATCTATGACCCAAATGGGTTAGACTTAAAGATACTTGAAGATCTGTTCAAGGAAGTAAAACCGATCCGCTTTTATCCCCCGCAAAAATTATCTGAGGGAGGATTTTTACTAGACTTAAGCGCAAAAAAAGAGCAGACCACCTACTCCTATCAAACCCTTTGCTGGAGTCAAAAAGAGGGCCAACTTACTCAAAATTGGCTTTCAGGAAATGAGATGAACCACCTCTATCGAGGCAATATTCTACGAACCAGGGCGGATGTCTTTATCCCTGCAGGAGGTCGCCCTCGCACCATCAATGAAAAGAATTACAAAGATTTTTTAGATGCGGAAGGAAATCCGACATCTAAAATCATTATCGAAGGGGCCAATCTCTTTCTTACCTCTGTTGCAAGAAAAGCTCTAGAAAAGCTTGGTGTACTCATTGTGAAAGATAGCTCAGCCAATAAAGGAGGAGTGATCTGCTCTTCGTTTGAAGTCTTAGCAGGTCTTATTTTATCCGACGAGGAATTTTTGGCTGAAAAGGCAGTCCTCATGAAAGAAATTTTA
>DAIEPN010000243.1 GCA_027348355.1 Chlamydiota bacterium
GAAAATTGCTATCCACCTAAAGGACGTTCTCCGATCATTTTGAGAAAGAGCTCTCGAATTTCTTTATCGTTTATAAGTCCAATTAATCTTCTAGCTTCGTCTTCTGTGCAATTTTTAATTATTGCTTGCGCGATTCTTTTATAGTTTATACTTTGCTCTGATCCAAATCATACTCGGCCCACTTAACAAAATGCTTTACAAAAACCCCCTCACTAAAGCGAAACCATAATCTCCTAAAATCAGGTACAATATTCAAGATTTGAATTGCCTGACTTAAGTCTCCAAATTCACAAAATCTCATTGCAATATTAACAAGGATCAAAGATTTTTCTTCTCTTACAGGGAGCACATTCTCAGCTTCAAGGTCTAGGTGTGCCTCTGCAAGTTCAGGAAGATATTCTAAGTAAAGAGGTTTCTTCACTCCTTCCAAAGAGACTTTTAATGCGCCTAAATTTTCTCGACTCACAGACTGGACAAACATGGCAACAATCTGATCTCTTACGCTTTTTAGATTTTCCTTCACCTAAAGTAAATTTACTCTTTGCAACACTCTATCTGGATGCAAAAAATCTAAACATCTTCGAACTACAGCATCATAACCACTTAATTTAAGTGTAATATGCTTTACTATACTTTCAACTCTAGCTTGCTTCTCTCTTTTTGTTACATCATTTGCCGCAACACGCCAAGCTCTGCTTACACCAGCGGCTGCAGTTCGAGCTTGCCCTGATAGGTAACGGAAAATATCTAGAAATCTTTCAATAGGGAGAGCTTGTGCAGGGCCAGATTTGGCCAATTCTTTCCCAGAAGGTATAGAATACGTATGTTGCTTCGGAACCTCAGTTGTACCTTTGGATGCACTCATGATTACCCAAAATTTAATTAAACATGCTTATAACAAATTAATTTCAAAATAACTAAACTGCCATAAAATGTAATTGATTAAATTTAGACGAGAACCTCGGTAGTAAGTCCTACAGAAACCTGAATTAAGATCTTAGCCGTAACTTACTCTTCTGATTTTTTCTGCACCATATCGTATGTGGGAACTACCCAAGTTCCCCCGATAGCTTTAATGAGCTGAATTGTGGAAATATAGCGTTGACCTAAGGTATGAAGTGCAGAAATTTCCACTTGAAGTTCTTCTCTTTCACTATCAACAACATCCAAATATGTGACAAGACCCTTATTGTATCGCTCTGAAGAAAGAGATGTGGTAAGCTTCGCAGAATCCACAGATTTTTGCAAACTTGCAAACTGCAAAGCTTGCCATTCAATATTGGATAACGAATTCTCCACTTCCTCAAATGCAATAAGAACTTGCGCTTGATATTTTCCACTTGCTTGCCTAAATTGTGCCCATGCTATATCCAAATTAGAACTATTACGTCCTCCATCAATCACAGTTTGAGCAGCTGCGACTCCAATCTCCCAAAGACGACTTTGCCAACTTAAGAGATTTTTAAGATCAGGACTTGCAAGTCCAATCGCTCCTGTTAGACTAATTTGAGGAAAAAAGGCTGCTTTTGCTACGCCTATTAGAGCTTGCTGCGAAGCCATAGTACGTTCTGCCGCTGCAACATCCGGCCTTCGTAAAAGAGCTGTTGATGGAACCCCTGCAGGAACCTCTGGAGGGGCATTTTTTAAAGGAGAGTGGGACATCGAAAAAGAAGAAGAAGGAATGCCAAGTAGCTGAGCAATTCGATTCTCTTGAATTGTTCTAAGCCTTTTTGCATCACTAAATTCGGCTTGCGCGTTTGTATATTCTAATGACGCTCTACTCACATCGGAATAGTTAACTAGCCCAGCTTCCCATCTAGAATGGTTGATCTCAAAAGCATTTTTTCTCATCTGGATTGTAGACTCTAAGACATCTAACTGCGCATCTAAAGTTCGAAGCAAGTAATAAGCGCTTGCAAGATCGGATGTAAGAGTAAGCAGAGCTACCTTATAAGCCTCTTCCTGTGCCTGCGCATGAAAAACAGCTGAATTATATTGCCCTCTGTATGTTCCCCAAAGATCGAGTTGATAGCTTAAATCTAAAGGCATAGTGTAGTTGATCTGATGAAGACGAAAAATTCCACTTCCTTCATTAGGAAGTCCTGAAAAGTCCATTTTCGTAGAAAGATTGCTGTAAGCAGGGTTAAAGGTAAGTTGAGGAATCAAGTTTGCAAAGCTCACACCCGCTTTGGCCCTCGCCTCAATCACTCTTTCCAAAGCCACATAAAGACTTGGATTGTCCGCTACAGCTTGTTTTTCTAGGCGATTTAATTCTTCGTCCTCAAAAACTTCCCACCAAAACTCTACATCAGGAGTTTTTACAACTTGCTCAGGACCTTTCCACTCAGTTGGAGCGTCATCTACGGAAGGTTTTTGGTATTTAGGCCCCAAGTGACATGCAGAAAACAAGAGAAAAAAGAAAAGAAAGCTAAGGATTTTTTTCATGAACTATTTTTGCTCCATCCGTTCAATGAAAAGATCTAATTGCTGACCAACATAAATATGATAGTTTTCAGGCTGATCAAATGAATACACAACTTGTAGAACTCTTGTATCCACGCGCTCCCCAGTCGCCCCCGTTAAAGAAATTTTCGGTAAAACATAAGGTTCTACACGTACAAATTTCAAGGGAATAGAAATGAGGGTATTGTTTTTAGGATACGCAACCGCTTTGCCATCTTTAGTAAAAAAACCTGCATTTTGTTCATCAATATCCGCTCTGACTTGAAGATGCTCTAAATCACCTAAGATCATGGTCGTTGTGATTCTAGAGACATGTTCTCCTTCACGAATATTATTTTGTAAGATCACTCCATCTTTAGGAGCTTTCACACTAAGTCGCTGAATCATCGTTTTCGTTTGCGAAACATTTGCAAGAGCTACATCGAGTTGAGCTTTTGCAACCATGACATCGCATTCTTTTGTTTTAAGTTCTTCGATACTGATAGCTCTTGGGTCTGCAATCGATTTTAACCTGCTTAATTGATCCTCTAATCGATGTAATGTGGCTCTTGCTACTTTCACATTCGCCTGCTCAGAAATGAGCTGGGCCTGTAAATGTCTTGTATCAAGTTGATACAATGGCTGCCCTTTTTTTACTTTGTCCCAAACACTTACAAACATTTTCTCTACAAGACCATCTTCCGGCACACCGATAAAAATATTTTTATCAGTTGCTTCCACGATTCCCGAAGCCGCTATCGTTCTTTCATAGGGATTCACTGAAGGCTCTCTGATATGAGCTGCAACCGGGGCTGGAGCGCTCATCATTTTTACCAAAATAGCAATCAAAATAATGCCTGCAATCGCGAGATAAATCGCTGCCGTTCTAAAAATAATCATATATTTCTTTGCGGGGTTTGATTTGATTCAACACTCATCACTTTTCTATCGTCCATCTTGACCACACGGTCGGCATATTTAAAAATACGACTGTCGTGGGTCACTACAATTACACATCGATCAGGTGTGGCTGCGATCTCTGTTAGCAACTCTAAAATCATAGCTCCTGACGCGGCATCTAAAGCAGCGGTTGGCTCATCACAAATCAGAAGGCTAGGTGAGTGTGAT
>DAIEPN010000250.1 GCA_027348355.1 Chlamydiota bacterium
AAGCCATCTTACGTTTACTATAGTAAGACCTGGAGAAACCCCTCCTCGGATTGAAGTCGGATTTGTTACAGAGAATGTGGAAGAGTCGTTTCAAAAGTCTCTTCAGGCGGGGGCTGTCGAAGTTTGCAGACCCATACAAAAACCTTGGGGGCAGATCGTCTCTTATGTTCGAGATTGTAATGGATTTCTAGTTGAAATTTGCTCTCCGATGAGATGAAAAATGATAAGACTTATTTTGTTCTTGCTGCTGTGGTTGACTTGGTCTGTAGCCTATGCTATGGAGGATGCTGATCTAGCGAAGAGATTTCCTTCTGAATCTTCCTATTTACAAGAGCTGCTTGTCGCAGCTCAGATGGAATGCGATGGCGCGCTAGAATCTCTTGTAAATGGCACACAGAAAAAATGGCTAAGACCGCCAAAACAAGAAAGGTGGCACCTTACAGAAACTAGAGAGCTGGGCGATGTAGAGAAGATCTATGCTCTTATGGAGAAAATGGGTTTTTTTCATGAAATTTCTACAGAAAAATCTCATTTCGATTATGCAGTTATTTTAGGAGCTGCTTTTCCTAGAGTGAAGAACAGAATGAATTTTCTTATTGATTTATGGAAGAGGGGTATACGTTTTCGAGAGCTTGTCTTTTTAACTGGAGAGCGTCCTTTAGATCCGGAAATTGAACCGCAAACCATTTTTATTCATACTCAAGCATTGCCTCAAAATGAAGCGGAGATGATGATCTACGTCTATCAACATTTGGAAGTGCCAGGTGAGATGAGACAGCTTCCTCTGAAAGTAGTTTCAGTACCATTTGATAAGATAAGTGGAAAAAGACCTGCTAGAGGTGACACAATTCGGGGTTGGTTAGAAGGATCTCCAGATCTAGAAAAGTGTTTGTTTGTTTCAAACCAGCCTTATTGCACGTATGATACGCTTGTAATTAGGAATCATTTTCCTAAAAACTTTTCATTCGAAGTAGTGGGTTCTGCTGCAGATCATTTGGATGTAAATACGAATATTCTGTTAGACAATTTGGCTAGATGCTTATATGAAGAGCTGCAGCTTAAAAGGAATAGATAATTCAAATAAATAGAGAGAGTTTTTGATGACACTTGCTAGCGAAAACGAATTTGTAAATCAAACGTTTATGAAGGAGATTATAAAAAAAGGTGATTTCTCTCATAAAAGTTTTTCCTATTGCATTTTTGATGGGTGCGACTTTTCAGAAAGCCTTTTTAAAAACAGTAAATTTTTAGATTGTAAATTACAGAAATGCAACTTAAGTCTTATCAAATTTGATGGAGCAAGGCTTCAAGAGATAGAATTCCAAAATTGTAAACTAGTCGGTGTAAATTTTGGAAAATGTGATCACATGTTTTTGCAAATTAAATTTACAGGCTGTTTACTTGATACCTGTAATTTTTCTGATTTAGATCTGAAACAGACTCTATTTCATGAGTGTGTGATCAGGGATACGCATTTTTCAAGCTGTAACCTTTCCAAAGCAGATTTCAAAGGATCAGATTTACGCGGTAGCGCTTTTCATAATGCGGATCTTAGTAAGGCAAATTTTCAAGGGGCTATCAATTATTCGATCAATCCTATGACGAATAAAATAGGTAAGGCTAAATTTTCTCAGCCTGAGGTTTTATCACTACTTCAGTATTTTGATATTATTCTCGATTGAGAAAAGTTTAGGGAGATTTCTTTTCTAGAATCAAAATTGCATCGGAAACCCTTCTCACACTTTTCTTTCCTTCATCTTCATCCTCGTCTCCATACGGGTTATTGATGATTTTTTGACCAATCACCATAGTAGAGGATCCTCCTCCATCGAAGTTCATAGCCTCAATGCATCCTAAGTTTACCATAAACTCCGCAAGCTCGTTCATGGTCATTCCAACAGAAAGATCTGGTTGTCTTCCATCCACTACAACAAAGATCCATTGTTTGTTTTTTAAAATCCCAATGGCTGTCCTAGCATAACGGTCGGTAAGAAAAGGGAGTCTTGTTTTTTCTGTAGAGAAATCCGTGATGACTTTCCCGTTTTGTACTAGAACAGGGGTGCCTCCTACGATATGGTCCATTGCAGCCCAATCTGCAGAAGTTGTATAAGAAGGGGATCCTTGTGGCAGAGGTGTCAGCGAAATAGACACGGAAGAATCTATAGAAAAAAGAGATGAGATTGTTGGATCAATCGGATTTGCTAAAGAAAGCACCCATCCATTTTCAGGAAGAAGTGCACTTCCTTTTTGGCTTGTGATTTGCTGAACTTTATTATTTTGGATCGCAACTTCTACACCTTCTGGGCTTGTAAGAGTGGTTCTGTGAAAGCAAGAGGAGTAAAGGATTTTTTCTCCGGGCTTTCTTGGACGGTTAAGTCCATCTATAGGAATTGTTTTTTCTCCAACTCGGACAGAACAAGATGCTAATAAGCGATCTATTAGCACAGCCTGGCCCTCGTTTTTCCAACCAAGGGCCGCTCTTGGTTTCGTCGGGAGAAAATACCACTCGTTTTGGATTTTTAAGATTCCGCTTGGAAGGCCATCAAAAGTCCCTCCGATTTCAAAAAATCCGGCGTTGATCCCAGCTACTGCGCCATGTCTAGTGCATAATGAAGAAACAGATTCCCTGCCAAGAGTGTCATCTAAAGCTCTTGCTGGAATGATAGCGAGTTTTGTTGGATCTACACGAAGGATATGAATCGATTGAGGTACTTCTGTTACAACATGTTCGTAGGTAAGCCCATCGCTCAAGAAAGATTCTTCTGCATGTAAAGAAAGAGATAAAACAAAGAGAAAAAGACGAAAAAAAGAAAAATGTATTTTCATGCGAAGAACCGTTTTACGTATTGTTATATTGCTTTTGATTTTATAGAACATCCAAATTTAGGAAAGCAGTTTTTTAGTAGAGAAGTATGATTTCTTGCTCTTATTATTTGATTTTTGTACAGTTATCAAAAAGAGATAAGGAGAAAGCCATGTCACGAGGTGGGCAAAGGACAGGATCGGGAAGGCCAAAGGGGAGTGGACAATTTGGGGAACCTACCCAAGCAATTCGAGTTCCCATAAGTCAAGTAGAAGATGTGATGAAGATAGTCAAAGCAGGTTTCTACCGTATACCACTTTATCAAAGCTGTGTTGCTGCGGGCTTTCCCTCTCCAGCTGATAGCGATATGGAAAGAGCTCTTGATCTCAACGAGCTCCTCATTAAAAATCCCACGGCTACTTTTTTTGTGAGGGTATCCGGGCTTTCTATGAGTAAAATAGGTATCTATCCAAATGATATCTTGGTAGTAGATCGAAGCCTTCCGGCTGTACATGGAAAAATTGTGATCGCAGCGGTGAATGGAGAATTAACAGTTAAACGTCTTTGTAAGGACGGCAAAAAAGTGCAGCTTGTAGCTGAAAATGATGCCTATCCTCCTATTGAAATCACAGAAGGAACCGAGCTTTATATCTGGGGTGTTGTAACGAGTGTGATCCATCAGTTATAAGGGCCTTATGGGATATTTTGTTTTGGTGGATTGCAATAACTTTTTTGTGTCTTGTG
>DAIEPN010000005.1 GCA_027348355.1 Chlamydiota bacterium
AAATTTTTTGGCTCATAAGTAGCTCTCAGTTAGTGTAGTAACCAACTAGTCTACGTATGAGCCTTTCTTTTTATCAATTAAATATTTAACTCTAAGCTGCTTATCATCAACTTCCTCTTTTGCTAATTACGCAACAACGCCTGAAAACGTTCTGACAATTCGAGTTTTTTTTATAATATCCCCTATACGGATAATGTAGCACTTGCCAAAGAAAGCTTTTTCATGCAAAATGCCAGATTCATACTCAAACATCTCTAAAGAAACGAAAAGGTCTTTTCATGCGCCGTTCTATTTGTCAATGTGAGCCTAACTATGCACTAGCAGGACAAGTCTCTACTTGGAAGTTCTCCTATACAACTTCAACTAGCCTTCCAAAAGGGACACGCTTAAAATTTGACTTACTCAGCAAAGGTTCTGCAATCGATTGGCAAACTCCTGAAGTAAATATTAAAGAAAAAGTGAATGTAGTTTGGGCTGAGCTACCCGGCAATAAAACCATTACAGCTACCTATTCTCAAGATGATGTCACCCTGTCAGACTGTTTTGAATTTCTTCTCACATCTGATATAAAAGCTGGAGAAACAATCTCGATTTTCTTAGGCACGCCTGATAAAAGTAAAGAGAATGGAAATCGCTGCCAAACTTACGTCCAAAGAAGAAAACCTTTCCATCTCTATATTGATCCAAAAGGAAAAGGAGATTTCCGTGATCCAGAAATTTTTACAATGGATATACGAGGTAATCACCTTCATGTCATTAAAATTGTAGCCCCTTCTCTTGTAGGAAAAAACAAACGCTTTGATGTCATCGTCCGCTTTTAGGATGAATTCGGGAATCTCACCTCACTTGCACCAGAGGGCACGTTAATTGAGCTTAGCTACGAAAATTTACGAGAAAACTTAAACTGGAAACTATTTGTACCTGAAACCGGTTTTATCAACTTACCAAACCTTTATTTCAACGAAGTTGGCTTATATAAAATCCAGCTACTGAATGCTAATACAGGTGAAAAATTTTATTCTTCTCCAATCCGATGCTTTGCTGATCAAGATCTTGGAATTTATTGGGGTCTATTCCATGGAGAATCTGAAAAATTTGATTCCGGTGAGAATGTTGAAGCTTGCCTTCGCTATTTTAGAGATGAGAAAGCGTTAAACTTCTTTGCAAGCTCTAACTTTGAAAGTGCGGAAGAAACCTCAAATGATGAATGGAAGCTCATATCGCAACACACTGCTGAATTTAATGAAGAACACCGCTTTACGACTTTCTTGGGCGTACAATGGTTTGGAGATACACCGGAAGAAGGTCTGAAACAACTTATTTTCACTAAAGATAACAAACCTATTCTAAGAAAAAAAGATGCAAAGTCTAACAACCTGAAAAAAATCTATAAAACTTACTCCTCAAAAGAACTGTTTGCTATATGCAATTTTACTATGGGCAAGGGATTACACACAAATTTCGATGATTTTACCCCTGAGTTTGAAAAGCTAGTTGAAATCTATAATGCATGGGGATCTTCAGAATGTAAAGCGGATGAAGGCAATCCAAGACCTATTTGTATTGATGGAGATACCGGCGTAAAAGAAACCGATATTGGTTCTGTGCGTAATGCTTTAGAAAAAAACTGTCGATTTGGCTTTGTAGCCGGTGGACTCGATGACCGCGGTGTCTACAATGATTTCTTTGAAAGTGACCAAGTTCAATATTCACCAGGTCTTACAGCAATTTTAGCCACAGACCATACCAGAGAGGCGCTTGTCCAAGCCCTGTCGAGTAGAAGCTGCTACGCAACAACAGGAGAAAAAATTGTTGTAGGATTTGCAATTGCAGGTGCTAAAATGGGTTCAGAACTTTCAACAAAGGCCAAGCCGGGACTGACCTTCAATAGGCATATCACAGGATATGTATCAGGAACTGCCCCTATTAAGGAAATCTCCATTATCAGAAATGGAACTGTCTTTCAAACTTTTCATCCAAAAGAAGCTTCTTTTGACTTTACCTTTGATGATAGCGAACACCTTGCGAAAGTGTGCTTCCCTGCCAAAGGGGAAAAGCTGCCTTTTGTCTATTACTATATCCGAGTGATACAGGAAGATGAACATATTGCATGGAGCTCTCCGATCTGGATTGATTATTATGCAAACGATGCAACAAATAGCGCAAAAAAAGCGAGAAAAAAAGCAGGCTAACGCATGCATGTCATCCTTGGCTCCGCATCTCCAAGACGCAGGGAAATATTGAAGTACTTTTCTCTTCCCTTTGAGCAAATCCCATCTCACTATGATGAGGAGCAAATTCCTTTTTTAGGTGATCCGATCTCGTACGTCAAAAGTCTTTCAGAAGAAAAAGGGAAATGGCTAGCACAAAAGCATCCTAATTCTGTGGTCTTAACAGCCGATACGGTTGTCTATGCAAATCAAAAAGTCTATAACAAACCCAAAAATCCTGAAGAAGCATTGCAGTTCTTAGGAGAATTTTCCGGAAATTGGAATGAGATTTACACAGCAGTCAGCGTAAGAAAAGGTAAACAATCTTTCACGGAAGTAGAAGTGACAAGGCTGCTGTTTCACACCCTTTCCAAAGAGCAAATGCAAAAATATCACTCCCATTTTTATTTTGCCGACAAATCAGGTGGTTTTGCAGTAGAAAAAAGTGGAAGCATCCTACTTCAAAAGATCGAGGGGTGTTTTTACAATATTTTAGGACTTCCTATCAATGCCATGCGCACTGTGTTTCTAAAAGTTGGCATTGATCTTTGGGACTTTTTGAAAAGTGAGAATGAATTATAATGCGTTTTCTGTTCTTATTGCCTCTTCTTATCTCTCGAATCCCAGTCCTTTCTGAGGAAACATCAGAATCACATAGAAATCATATCGTTTACTTGCTTAAGTCCCAAGAATTGTCATCATCGATCGATTCCTATTATAAGCATAAAAATAAGATCGGAAAGCATGATTTTGAAGTTTTAGAGCAGATGGCCGTAACCTTACTAGAAGAGGGAGCTAGAAGTGATGATTACGAAAAGCAACTTCTTAGTATTTTTGGAACTAACTTAGCAAGTCTTTCTGCTTCGATAGGAATTTTAGAATCAAGTATTGCAAGTCAATACCCTCAAACCCAAGTCGCAGCAATCCAAGCGATCGGGAGCATGCAGGATGACAGGTGCGACGAACTTTTAATCAAAGCTATGTCCTCTCCCTTTTTCCCTGTCAGAATGGAAGCCGGCTATTTCCTTTCTATGCGAAAGCATCGTAGTGCAGTAGGACAGATGGAATCGCTCATGCATAAAATTCCTCATCCATACCAGGTGATATTTCCTGAATTCTTTGCCCTGATTGGGACTTCAGATGCCATAACTGTCCTTAAACATATGCTGGAGGATAAAGACGCAAATATACGGGTAGAATCCATTTTAAGCGCAGCAAGACATCACAGAGATGATCTACTACCTATACTACGAGCCCACGCCGCCCATGCCAATATTGCAGAACAAGAAGCATGTGCTGCAGCTTTAGGCTACTTTAAAGATACCCCTTCTTTAGTAAAACTTCAAAAGCTCTCAAATGGGCCCGCTAGAAATGTAAAACTAGCTGCATTACGTTCTTTATATGCAATGGGAGATCAAACCGCTAAGGATAAGATCTGCGAAATTGCAAAAGAAGGTGACCTATTTGCTATCTCTACATTAGGAGAAATCCCCGGTTCTGAAGATCTACTCTATGAACTCACGCAAAATGACTGCCAGCATACAAGACTTAACGCCGCGATTGCACTATTGCAAAGAAAAGATCCTAGATGTCTTCGTCTTCTCCCCGAAATTCTATTCAAAGATTCCAGAGATTTAGGGTTTCAGCCTCACCTTTCCTTAGGTAGGTCTTTCATTTCTTGGAAAGTTGTGGGATCGGCAGAACAACATCAGCAACACAGCCCACAAGACCTAGAAGCCATAACTTTGGCCTTTAGGGAACATGTGCTGCGAGGTTGCCTAGAGCTTCCAGAAAAAGCTTTCTTAGATATAGCAAAGATCATTTTCACCTATGGGCAAAATGACCTGGTTCCTCTTCTTATAGCTCTATTAGAAAATCTGCAGACAGACAGCGCCATTACCCTTTTAGAAGGGCAATCGCAAAAGGCAGGAGCTCCTTTCATCAGGGCCTACTGCAATTTAGCACTTTTTAGGCTTGGTAAAGGATCTCATTATGAAAATCTAGTGAAAGTTTGGGTTTCAGAGAGAAAAAATCATGAAATGATCAGGTTCCGTCCAATCGTAACTCATAGTATGCGTATACCCGACTCTCGTTATGAACTGACCGCCGAAGAAAGCTCTCGCCTTTTGGTGGATTCATATCAGGCCTTAGCGGATAAACATGAAGAGAACTGCATTGACGCAATTCTTGAAATGATCAAAACAGGACATCCAAAAAACCGCTATGTTCTAGCAGGTCTTCTCATACGTGCAATTCAATAAGATTAATAGGGAAATTGAGGGCTAATTCCTTTGAGAAAGTTCCCAAAATAGGTATACTTAATACCTTGCTTTCAGCCCATAAGTCATAAAAAAATCGATCAGAAGATGTGGTTACTCTATTGATAAATTGATCTTGCTACCATTTCGTAGACATAAAGAACATAGACGAGGGAAAATAAAACCAACTAAGGAGCGTCTATAGAAAAGCAAAGAAAATACGATCGCGAGTTTAAAATCAATTCTGTAAAGCTGTACCGAGAAAGCGGCAAAAAGATGGAAGAAATTGTTCGAGATCTTGGAATCTCGAAGTCTACGCTTTATGGTTTGGTTCAAGAGTTTAAAGAGTTTGGAGAAAATAGCTTTGTAGGATCGGGGCAGCTTAAACCTGTAATGAAGAGATCTATCGTTTAAAAAAGCAGCTAGCTGAAGTGAATATGGAAAGAGATATCCTAAAAAAGGCAGCGGCCATCTTCTTAAAACCAAAAGGGTGAGGTTTGAGTTTATGAAAGCCCACTCAAAGGGATTTTCCTTAGAGAAGATGGCAGAAGTGTTGAGAGTCTCTCGAAGTGGCTATTATGAATTTATAGGTAGAGAGCCGAGTAAAAGAAGTCTGGAGAATCAAAGCTTAGTTGAAGAGATAAAAAAAGTGCACAAGAAGAGTCGGGGACATATGGGAGCCCGAGAGTATACGTGGAACTCAAGAAGCAAGGAAACACATACTCCAGGAAAAAAATAGCTCATCTTATGAAGGAAGAGAATATACAGACTAAGATGAGAAAGAAATGGAAAAACAACGATAGCAAGCAAGAAGGTAGTAGAAATAGCTCCAAATCATCTTGATCAGGAGTTCTCTGTAGAAAGACCTAACAAAGTATGGATCAGCGATATTTAAGTGTGGATAACTGTAGCTACCTTAACATAGCGGTACTTGCGTACACTACATCTTTTGGAAGTTGCTGACATCCTTCAAACAAACGCTTTCCTTCGCGAAGGTAAACAATTTGGCTTCTTGCAAAATTAGCTAAATCATTTCTAATCTTCAAATCAATAAATTTATCACCTTTAGATACTTGATTTTCATATTTTGTATCTGGATGGCGACTTGGATCAGGATTACAACCAAAATCTTGTAGATTAGCCATGGGTTGCAGGCATCCTGCTAATGTCCAAAAACTTATCCTAGAATGTAACGGATCACTAGAATTAGCCCATGTAAGGTTTATTTCCATAAGCCCTACTATTTTCATTATTTCATAACGGTAATTGGGGGAAGAAGGTATTCCTGCTAGCATTAAAAAGATCATAGCTATGTTATAAAGAGGGGTTCGTACAATATCTAGGATAGAGCGAGAGACATTTCTTATAGCTAAATAAGCAACCCTTGAGTAAGTGATGGATACACTCTTCTCTTTAGCTTCTGAAGCTGCTTGTGAATAAGCTTTAAAGATTTCAATCGGTATTGAAATAGGAAGAGCAATATGGTAAAAAATTTTAAGAGTTGCATGAAAAACGCGGATTAATGAAAGAGTTAAGAATTTAACAACCAATTTTTTCTGACTTACATCAAGATATAGGTTACCGTTTGTATTGTCAAGAATTAAACAATATGTATGTTTTTTAGTTTGAGTTCCTTCACTACGTTCTTCCCAAATACAATTCACTCTAAGCCAATTAGAAGAACCTTTTTCCTTTGATTGTAAATCCTTTTCTATGAAAGTAATACTACCAAAAAGTGTATTATGGTTAGTTTTCCATCCATCCCATGTAGTTGTCATTATTTTTCCCTTATTTTATTTTTAATATTTATTATATATTAAAGATACAATTATTTCAAACTATCTTTTAAAAATTATTATGAATTTTCTAGAAATATTTTTTATACAATCATACAAAAATTCCACACCTCTCTTCAAGTTGTTGATTTGCAATTTATTAACATCTTTGAAGTTTTTCTAGGGCGTTGTTGCGTAATTACGATTATCGAGTTTTTGTCCTAAAAAACGAGAATTTAGGGAAGTCCTGACTATTAACATCTTACATCCTAACCGGCAATCCAAGAACATTCATTTTATTGATAATTAATAACTTAAGAAGCATTTCATAATGCTAACTGACCAAGGATCGGCTGTTAAGAGTATTCCCTAACACCCCCTTGATTCTCGAGATCGCTGGTAGAAACAGCGATCTCCTATGATATCCTTTTAACTTCTTCCACTTTCTAAGAGCCTCTTCCTTATTTCCAAGCTTGTGTATCATCTCTACATTCTCATCTCTAACGGTACGATCTAATCCTATCCTGTATCTTGATGTTCTCCTCAAAGGAGTGATTAGATTGATGTTATTCCTTTCCGCTAGCCTATACATCTCATAACTATCTCCAGCACCATCCATAAGTACATCTTTTACTGATTTAGGTATGTGTTCCATAGCCATTTTAAATAAGCTTGGATCAGCAAGTGAATCGTCAGAGGTAATATTGAAAATGATTTCATGAGTCTTTGGACACACTCCTATGGCTATTTTTTTCCACTTCTTCCTTTTGGACTCTCCATGTATTTTTACATGCCATTGACCATCTCAATAGATCTTGACTCTTGTAGTGTCATCAAAAGGTGCTTTGACTTGCATTGCTTAATTTGCGATAATTTGATCATACAAATGGCTTTGATGGCCCTATAAGAATGTTTTTTCAGGTCTTCCCACGTTCTTATTTTTCTTGTTGGAAGACCATGCTTTGAGAACATCTTACGATATCCGAAAAGTTATGCTTCATCCGTTTAGAAGTTATAGCTTTACAAGAGGAAATCTTTGAAGAAGAAAATGGAATAAAATCTGTATCAGCCCTCATGGAAGAAGAAACTCACTACTAGAACATTTCGAATATCTTGATTAAATTTGAAAGACTTCTCTTATTTACTTCTCAAAGTTAAAAGAAAGAACTTTTACATATTTGTTAAAACTGGTTTATGTTAAAAAATTCGAAAATTATTTAAGAGACTCTATGCTATCTATATTTAGCCTAAGCTCAGGATCTACTCAGACGGGAAGATCCTCATCTTCTTCTGTTTCTACAGGCGTCTTTTCTAAAAGAAGAGTCGAAGTACTTGATCCCAAAGATGGATCGTCTAAGGGGTTTGATGCAAGTTACTCTGTCCTCAAAGTGGCTTATTATACCCTCAAATTTTTTGCAGTTTTGCTCTATATCCCTCTTAAGGCTCTTACTCTCATCCCTAATACTTTCTCCTATTTTTATAACAGGACGCTAAACCATGATATCTATAAAGCAAGGTTAGAAGCCCTTAAGAAAGGCCTTACAGTCAAATCAGACTACAGAGGAATCTTATACACAGAATTGGGGAATCAAAAAAATGTTTGTCAAAGACAAATCGAAGAAAAACAAATCCCAATATCGGAAGAGGAGATTCAAAACTTCTTAAACAAAGCTGTAGTAATTCTAAGAATGATCGACTCTAACACTGATCCAGATGTAATCCGTGATAAGATAAACTTAGCCATGTCAACCGATGTATATCAAGTACTAAAAAACGAAGAAAACCCCGTTGTAGAGTTTTTACAAATTCTATCTGTCATGGACCTTTCTACAGATGGAGAAAAAGCCTTTAAAAGATATGGGGAAAAAGTCCTTGGTGAACTTGATAAAGACACCTTTACTTGGGGAGATTTGGCTACACTTATGGATAGCCATATAAACATCACTTTTGCCTACCAAAGAAATTCCTGGTACACGACCCTGTTCTGGGCAATGGCCCATCCGATAGAGGCTGTGGAGTCAAAAGAAGCTGACTGGTTTCCTTTGGAATTTAATGGGCATAAAGGGAATCCAAATCTTCGTGGAGAAGATTTTCGTATTAGCGTAAATGGCAAAGAAAAAACAATGCGATTCTATTACGGGCCTGGCCCCACAGGCGACCGTCTTTATCACGACGGCGTGCTTGTCTATATGGACAAACTAAATCAAAAAGGCATCAAAGTCCATGAACTAAGACAAAACTATCAAAATATGGAAAAATATTCCGAATCAGTTCGTATCCGTGAAATGGTTAGGTATCAAGATGAGCATCCCGATTCGATGAGACTTCTTTCCCTTAGTTTTGATACGGATGCGATGAAAATGACTAAACCTTTTATGAAGTTTACCTCCCCTAAAGAATTCTTACTTCTCTATGCTAAATATGTTATGGCCAAAGAAGGAATTAATGATTCTTCAGAAAAAATCGAGGAAATTGAACCAAAAGCTCACAAAAGTATCGAGACCCAAGGCGATAATGGAGTTTTTGCTCTAGAAAAAACCATCTCTGATATGCAAATCAAAAAAGCCTTCTTTCATACTGACCAGGTTTTTACAAACCTCATAGCAGATGGTACTACAGGCAAAGCCTATTGGGACGACTGGATGCGAACAGAAAAGGGACAAAAGAGACTCGGTCGAGTGATGCAGCTTGCTACGCAAGGGATCATTTCTCTAGGAGCCCTTTGTAGATCTTTTCAAGATATAGAAAGCAATCTAGATGAAGATTTAACTGCTGCAAGAGTCAGCGGTGCTTGCAAACAAGATATTGATAGAGCAATTGTTCAAAATATCACAGTAAGACTCTTTTTCCGCCTCCTTACGAATGATAAACCTCTTGCAAAAGAAGAAGTCTATTCGATTGCCGGAGCTGTAATTGGCAGAGCAGAAATTGTAGAAGGTAGGCTGATCCAATGGAGCCGTTATGAGATCTTGAGCGACCTTTTACATTTTGTAAGTGATGAAGAATCCGTTCAAACTCTGTGTTTGGAACTTAGAAAATTTGCCCATGCCAAGGAAGGTAATATAACTATTACGTAGCTGTAAAAAAACGTATATACAAAAGTACTAACTAAGTTGTATATAGTCGCTATATAACGCAGGTATTTTTCATGGCTACAAAAAGACATTTTCTTCCTATTCTTTTGTCTACGTTTCTGATCACAATAAGCAGTAATGTATACTCATTACAAGAATTATCGGATGAAGAGACATTTCAGATTGGCGTTGAAACGTATATATTTGGTTATCCCCTTCTTCTTATGGATGAAACAAAGCAAGTGATGACCCATAAAAACCTACCTTTTTCTGGTCCTTTCGCCCCAGTAAATCAATTGGCGCACACAAAAGAATTTTTAACTCCAAGCTTTGATACGATTGTAAGTCCTAATGTAGATACTTTATACACATCTGGATGGCTTGATCTTACAAATGGACCTATGGTTTTACACCTTCCCGATACGCAAGATCGTTACTATGTATTTGAGATGCTGGATGTTTGGACAAATGTCTTTTCCTCTATAGGAAAGAGAACAACAGGGACGAAAGCTGGTGACTTTGTCATTACAGGACCTAATTGGAAAGGTGCTCTTCCGCAAGGTATACAAGAAATTAAATCTCCGACCAATACAGCTTGGATCATAGGACGATTTTTTTGTCGCGGTTCTCAAGAGTACAAAATTGTGAACGAACTCCAAAGCAAATGCTCACTGCTAACATTGGATGAATTTACAAAAGAAAATGCCGTTGCTATAAAAACTGCCTTAGACATGCGAGATCTACGACCATCTCCAAAACAGGAAGTAGATACTATGAATGCAAAGGAATTCTTCCAGTCGCTTGCAGAGCTGCTTCAATCAAATCCCCTTGTCCCAGAAGATAAAAACATGATGAAAATAATGTCACGTGTCGGTATCGCTCCTGGAAAAGAATTTAATTTTGAGAAACTTGATTCCTCTATGCAAAATGAGCTCACCCTTTCACTTAAAGCCGCAAGAGAAAAAATTAATAAAAAAATAAAGAACTTAGGAAAAGTGATCAATGGTTGGGAGATCAATCTAAAATCAATAGGAAATTTTGAAACAGACTATCTACTAAGGGCCGCTGTAGCCCAAATGGGTCTTGGAGTGAACCAACCAGAAGACGCCATTTACTATTATACCGAAATAGATGATGCCGGTAAACCCTTGCAAGGTGATCACTTATACATTATCCATTTTGAAAAAGGGCAGATCCCGCCAGTAGATGGCTTTTGGTCGATCACCATGTATAACTCGCAACATTATTTAGTGAAAAATCCAATTGACCGTTACGCCATCCATTTTTATGACAACCTCCAATTCAATCCGGATGGAACTTTGGATATTTACGTCCAATATCATGAACCGAAAGAAAAAAGGTCGAACTGGCTTCCTGCGCCAAAAGAAAATTTTAACTTGATACTTAGGTTATACTGGCCAAAAGTAGAAGCTCTCAATGGTACGTGGAAACCACCCACTGTATCTCATGCAAAATATTGATGATAGGCTGTGCAACCTCCTTGCGCAGCTTTGACTTCTTGTAGAATAAAAATGATGTCGCTATCCTCACTTGCTAAAACCCTTACTCAATCTCTAAAAGACTCATTTTGTGATGCCTATCCCAAAAAAATTTCTTTTTTCTCTTCTTTTTTTTACCTCTCTCTCCACTTTAGGTATTTCACAAGAATTTACAAATTCAGGGCTGCAAGTAAACCTCAAAGATCCAGAATTTTCTCATGGCGTTGTCTCCACAGATAAAGGTGGAATCGTTTCTATGGGAAATTTGCGCATTCAAGCCCAAAAGATCGAGTATATCGACAAAATTGAAAACGGCACACACATTCAAAAAGTCTTGGCTGAAGGGAATCTTCTTCTCGAATATGATAAGCAATTCTTTGTAGGATCAAAACTTGAATACGATCTTACAACAAAAAAGGGAACCGTATGGGACGGAAAGACGTTTACCGGTGTTTGGTTTTTAGGAGGAGATAAGATCGACATTGAAGAAGATGGCACGATCTACATCCATAATGCGTATATCACGACTTCCGAGAACCAAGAAAAAACCTGGAACATTGATGCAAGCCATATTAAAGTGTCCCCTTCACAAATCCTAACAGCAGAGGATATCAAAGTCCGTTTTGTAAAAATTCCTCTCTTTTGGTTTCCTTCTTTTAAAACCAACCTAAAGATGTTTTCCAGCTCTCCAATACGCTATAAGGTTGTTTGGGATAAAGCACTTAACCCTAAATTGAGCGCCAGATACCGAGTCTTTGCATCAGAATATTCCGATGTCTATGCAAGGCTTGATTATCGAATCAAAAGAGGCTTTGGCGGAGCTATAGAATCTGAGTACTATTCAGATGATGGAAGGTCTTCATTTCTAACCAAAAACTATGTAGCACAACCTCGCAATAAAGTCGTTCCCGATGAAGATGAAGTACAAGGGAAAAACAATAAAAAGCGATATCATTATCGCCTTCAAGGGATGTTCCATTCACAAAGTCAAAATGAAAGAACTGTAGCAAATTTAACTTGGGACAAGCTCTCCGATAATAAACTACCAGGAGACTTTAAAAGTGATGATTTTGAAATCAACACCCAAAAAAGAACCCTCCTTCGCATTCAACATGTGGAGGATCTCTCCGTATCGAGCTTTCGTATTCAGCCTAGAATAAACAGCTTTCAGAGCGTAAACCAAGAACTTCCCTTAGCTGCGGTCGGAATTCATCCTCTCAGTTTGGGATCTTCTGGGATCATTTCGCAAAATAACTTCCAAGTTGGTTACCTAGACTATGTTTTCGCAAAAGAGCTCTCTCCCCAAGTCTCGAATTTTGACTCGGTAAGGCTATCAACAAAAAACGAACTCTATCGTCCAATTCCTTTAAAATATTTTACCCTCACGCCTCATGTTGGCTATGTTGGGATTTTCTATAGCAATACCCCAAAAGAGAATTCGAGATTTTCAGAAAGCCAAGGAGTCCCTGCTCGTAACAGCCCAACTGGGCCTTCAAGACAGCAGAATATCCTCTCTTATGGAGTAGACACCAATACAAGGTTTTTCCATACCTATAGCAAGTACAGACACATGGTAGAGCCATATGTCTTTTTTCAAGGTTTAACGCATCCAACAGCAGGCCTTGATGATCACTATATATTTAACATTGACGATGGTTATGTGCATATTAATATGCTACGTGTTGGAGTTCGTAATTCTCTGTATAAAAGAACGAATTTCAGCCCAACTTTTGTCGTTGATACTTTTTCCTATGCCTTCTTCCATCAAGTTACCTACCACACTGCATTTCCTAAAGCGTACACTAATTTTTCTTGGAACCTACCAAACCTTAATTTTAAAACTGAACTTTGCTGGAACGTGGCAGAAAATGTTTTAGACTACTCTAATTTTCTCGCAAATTGGACGGTCAATGCCAACCTAGCACTTGGAGTTGAATATCGACATCGTAGTAAATTTGACTGGCGTAAGTCAGATCGAGAAAACTTTGTGATCGACTTTGCAAGACCATTAGAAGAGTTACTTCACTCCCCCATTTCTGATGGACGCAATACTTTTCTTGCCAGAATCTCAGCAAGGCTCT
>DAIEPN010000166.1 GCA_027348355.1 Chlamydiota bacterium
GGCATTTTATTGAGAGCAATCGATGCCGCCATGCGCTCTTCTTCACTTTTGTTCATATCATAGATAATATCTTTTAACGCTTTACGCTTGTCCCATTTGAGTTGAACGAGATATTTTCTTTTTTCTTGTCTTGCTACTGAAGATCTTTTAGCCATACTTTCTCTTAATTATTTTTTACGAGCAGGTCCTTTTTGACGCTGCTTACGATTTGGATCCATTTTGTTAATCACGTAAACACGTCCTTGTCTACGTACAATTTTGTCGCCTTTAGAGGCGTCCGCTTTAATCGAAGCTTTTACTTTCATGACTATCCTTAAACTGTGCTTGTCCTAAAAAAACCGAAAGTTGCTAACCTTATACGATATTTTCTCATTTCTTTTCAACGAAACATTGAAGTTTTTTTCTAATGAGGCCGTTTTCCTTGTGATCTAGAACAGAAAAAGAACGTTTATTATAAAATAATTTTTATACTGTAATAAAGGATTCTAGATTTTCCCTTGCTCAATTTTGCCATTTTCGCTAAGATTCCCTTAAAAATTTTGTAAGGAAAAGATTACAATGAAACGTACCTACCAACCAAGTAAAAAGAAGCGTCAAACTACATGTGGATTTCGCAACAAAATGAAGACAGTAGGCGGAAGAAAGACGATCAATCGTCGCCGTCGTCAAGGTCGCAAGAAGCTCACCACAGCGTAAGGCTTACCCTACCTAAATCCGCAAGGATCCGTAAAAAAAATCATTACCAAGGCGTAATTAAGGCCGGTAATAAGCTTACAGGAACCTTCATAGTCCTAGATTATCGTTTAGGTAAAGCAATTGTACCTAAGCTCGGAATTACCGTGTCCAAAAAATATGGTAAAGCCCATCTCCGAAATCGTTTTAAAAGGCTTGTTCGCGAAGCATACCGAAACTTCTATGCGGAACTCCCCCAGACCTTGGAAATGAATATTTTTCCACGATTTCCTGCTGTAAAACTATCAAAAAATCTTGTACTGTCTGATCTAAAGGCCTTAGTAGCAAAAATACCTTCGCCCTAATCCAAGGCGGATTATGCATAAAGAAAGTTCTTATAAAACGCTCAATGCTCCTCAAAAAAAAGCTGTACAAACTACAGAAGGTAGAGTTTTGATCCTTGCCGGGGCCGGCAGTGGAAAAACGAGCGTCCTCACACATCGAATCGCCCACCTTATTGAAAACAATAATGTCCCTGCCTCGGCTATCTTAGGACTCACCTTTACCAATAAAGCTGCTGCAGAAATGCGCCAGAGAGTAGCTAAACTTCTGAATCCAAAGCTTGCAAAGCAAGTCACTCTATGCACTTTCCATAGCTTTTGTATGCAAGTACTCCGAGAAGAAATCCACAAGTTAGGATATACAAATTCTTTCAGCTTATATAATGAAAAAGATGTAAGAAGACTTGTTACTCAGCTTGTACGAGAAACTCTTGAGCACGAAGGGGACCTTCCTTCCATTGAACCAACCTTAGCACTTCTTTCACAGGCAAAAAGTAAATTACATTCTCCTAATGAGAAGGACTCCCCTATTTGGCATGACAACTTTCTTAAAAACCTGCACGACCAACTAGAAACGAGCATGAGGGCCTATAACGCTGTTGATTTTGACAGCTTGCTCTCTTTGACAATCAAGCTCTTTGAGGATTTTCCGGACATTTTAGAAAAATACCAAAATCGTTTTCGCTATATCATGATCGATGAATACCAAGATACGAATCCTGTCCAATACCATTTAAGCTCCCTTCTTTCCAGAAAACATAATAATCTCTGTGTTGTAGGTGATGATGACCAGTCCATCTACGGATGGCGCGGCGCTGAAATCAAACACATTCTAGATTTTAAAGCCGAACACGTGATCAAGCTAGAGCAAAATTATCGTTCTACTCCGGTGATCTTGCAAGCCGCAAACGCTGTCATCGCAAACAATTTAGAAAGACACAGTAAAGAACTATGGAGTAATGATAACGCTCAAGATCCCATCATCGTCTTCCATGCGCCAAGCGACATGGAAGAAGCCAATTCCATTGTACAAAGGCTTATTTGGTTTCGAAAAAATAAAAATCTAGCTTGGAAGGATATGGCTATTTTAT
Source organism: Chlamydiota bacterium (assembly GCA_027348355.1). Classification (GTDB taxonomy): domain Bacteria; phylum Chlamydiota; class Chlamydiia; order Chlamydiales; family Rhabdochlamydiaceae; genus JABEVM01. The sequence continues at coordinate 2,105 of DAIEPN010000166.1, forward strand.
ACAGATCGAACATCTTAGCACGCCCTTTGGAAACAGCTCTTATGCAGGCAAGCTGGCAAAAAGGAGAAAATTGGGTTCGCGGAATCCCTTATCAAGTTTTTGGAGGTACAGAATTTTATGAAAGAAGCGAAATCCGAGATTTGGTCGCTTATTTAAAAGTCATTTCCAATCCATTAGATCAAGAAGCTCTTCTTAGGATAGTAAATGTACCTCGCCGAGGAATTTCTGATACAGCTTTAGATATGCTCACTCAGATGAATCGAAAAAAAGGAATCCCTCTCTGGAACCTATTGCAAGATGTTGCATCCGGATCCTTCATTCCCGAAGAGACACAGCTCTCTTCTAGAGCAAACGGTGGAATTGGTTTTTTTGTAAAAGTTATTCAGAACGCCCAAGAAAAATTTACAAGTTTTCCCATGCACGAAGCTTTAGGTTGGCTTGTAGAATCTATTGATTATAAAAAGGCTATCTCGGAAGAAGTAAAAAGTGATAAAATGAGAGAATTCAAGTGGGACAATGTCTTGCATTTTATCGAAAGCATGAAAAATTACGAAGATTCCATGCTAGACGAGGGGAAAAAACCCACTCTCTTTGACTATGTTGGAAGTACTCTTATGGACGAAGAAAAGTGGCAGAAAAAAGATGCTGGCTTTTCCGAAGACAGAGTTCATCTGATGACATTTCATAGCGCAAAAGGGCTTGAATTT
>DAIEPN010000168.1 GCA_027348355.1 Chlamydiota bacterium
AGGTAGTCAAGAGCGACTTGAAACACATTCTCTTTGATCTTTTCTGGCTCTTCGGCGTGGTCAGTTAAGGCTTGCGCATCGGCAATCATCACAAATTGCGTAACACTCTCCTGTAAAAGAATTCGATTCTGTAAAGAACCCACGTAATGGCCTAAATGAAGCGGTCCAGTCGGTCTATCCCCAGTAAGTACGATGTCGTTTGCCATATTCCCTGCATTTTTTTTCTAAAACTCTTGATTATATTATATCTGATATGTGATGAACAAGTGCAAAAAATACTTGTAAACAAATAATTGTAAATAAAATGGATGACAAAGTAAATCTGCAGTCCTTAGGAAGCTATACCATCTCGCGCAGTTTAGGCAAAGGCGGCATGGGGGAAGTTTTTTTAGCTCATGACGATGTTTGTAAAAGAGATGTCGCAATCAAACGAATCCGAGACAACCTGCTCAGTTACGCTTCTATAAAAAGACGATTCTTGCAAGAAGCCCATATAGCAGCCAAACTGACCCACCCAAATATTATTTCTATTTACTCTATCCACGAAGACAAAGATCTGGTCTTTTATACGATGCCCTACATAGAAGGCGAAACATTAAAGCAGATTTTACGCACTACAAAAGAACAAGAAAAGCAGAGCCTTCCCCTTCATCCTATCGGAGGGTCCATTCCTTCTCTTTTACGTATTTTTTTATCTGTTTGCCAAGCGATCGCTTATGCCCATTCCAAAAAAATACTTCATAGAGATCTAAAACCTGAAAATATCATCATCGGAAAGTTTGGAGAGGTATTGATTCTAGACTGGGGCCTTGCTGACTATATCGACAATCAAACCTCCGAAGAAAATGAAAACATCCCTCAGGAAGGAGAAGATCTAACAAGACCTGGAAAAATCGTTGGTACTATTTCCTATATGCCTCCAGAACGAGTGTTAGGCGCTCGAGCTGACATTTATTGCGATATCTATTCTTTAGGTGTCATTCTCTACCAAATTCTCACACTTCGACTTCCCTTCCACCGCATTGATTTAAAAACCTTTCGCAAAACTTGGCAGAAAGAAGATCTAGTAGACCCAATTGAAATCTCTCCCTACCGAGATATTCCCCCGAAGCTTGCAGCAGTTGTGAAAAAAAGCCTATCTCCCTCTCAAAAAGATCGTTATCAAAGTGTTTCGGAGTTAATTGCAGATTTGCAAAACTATATTGAAGGACGAGCAGATTGGCTTCTTACAGCTCATCTGGATATTGCTCACAAAGAAGACTGGGAGTTTCAAGAAAACATCCTCCTCACTAAACATATCGCCATCACACGAAGCCCTGATATTATGGAATGGGTGAGCTTGATGATTTCAAAAAATTCCTTTCCTGGAAATTGTAAGATAGAAACAGAAATCCGTTTAGGAAACCATAGTCAAGGAATTGGGTTCTTACTCAATATTCCAGAATCTTCAGAAAGAAAAGGATTGGAAGAAGGATATTCTTTATGGATAGGTTCACAAAGTCATCCAGGATCTAAACTTTTCTGTAATAATATAGAGGTTATGCAGTTGCCAAATCTACATCTTCTTCCGAATACTTGGGTTGCAATCTGTATTGAAAAAATGGAAAACAACCTCCGTTTTTATGTTAATGGGATTCTTTCGTGTAATTATGTAAGTCATATTCCCTTGACCGGCACCCATATTGGACTGCTTTATAGAGATGCTGATTTTGAAATTAAGAAAATCGCTGTACTTTCAGGAAGTCAAAACTTAACGGTAAGCTGTCTTGCTGTCCCCGATGCATTTCTAGCTTATAAAGCCTACTCTAAAGCTCTTTCCGAATATCGAAGGATCAGTTACTGCTTTGCAGGTAGAGTGGAAGGAAGAGAAGCTCTTTTCCGAGCAGGAATTACTTTGATAGAACAAGGATCTCAGCAAAAGAAAAAATCGCTTAGAAGTCAGTTCTTCTTTACTGCCTTAGAAGAATTTGGAAAACTTCGCCATACACCAGGGGCCCCTTTAGAATATTTAGGAAAATCCCTTGTTTATAAAGCAGACCAGGAGTTGGAAGAAGAAGTTAAATGTCTTGAGCTTGCTATACGGAAATACCCATCTAATCCGCTATCTCCACAACTTGCCGATCATATTGTTTTCCGGCTTCATGAAAGCTCAGCAAAAG
>DAIEPN010000179.1 GCA_027348355.1 Chlamydiota bacterium
CTGCCTCTCTTTCAACTCAAGCAGAGCTTGGAATTGAACTCATCAATCCTAAAATCCAAGTAGAAGTTGCTATTTCAGCTGTTTGTCCAGTTGAGTATTACAAGCCAGAGATCCCATCCGACTTAGAATTTATCCTCGATCATAGGTCTGTTTCTCTTCGCAATCGCAAAATACAGGCTGTATTCAAAATTCAAGCTGAGATTGTCCATGCATATAGGCTCTTTATGCATGAAGAAATAAAGGCGGTCGAATATTTCGCCCCATGTATTATCGGAGCTTCTTCAGAAGGAGGCGCTGAGTTTTTCAATGTGGATTATTTTGATTATACAGCAACACTCGCGCAAAGCAGTCAGCTTTATAAACAAATCATGGTCGGAGTGAATGAACGGGTATTTGCTCTTATGCCCTTTTTCCGAGCAGAGCATTCGAATACTCCTAGGCACTTAGCGGAAGGAAAACAGTTCGAGTTTGAAATGGGCTTTTTTGAGCATTGGCATGAAATTTTAGATGTGCAAGAAAAATGCATTAAATACATCGTCCAATACCTTCATAAAAAATGTGCTAAAGAAATTGAAATTTTAGGGGGAACGATTATCAAGGCTCCTTCAGAAATTCCTTTTCCAAGACTTACCTTTGCAAAAGCCCAAGAGATTTTTTTTCAAAGGACAGGAATTGACGAAAGAAATGAACCCGACTTAAGTCCTGCTGCAGAAAGAGAACTCTGTCAGTACGCTCTAGAAGAATTTGGAACGGACCTTGTATTTGTTCTGGATTGGAAGACTTCTAAACGACCTTTTTACTCTTATCCGAAAGAAGAAAATCCAGAATATACCAATACGTTTGACCTTCTATGTGCAGGGACAGAGATTACTTCCGGCGGTCAAAGAAGGCATACCTACGAATCGATGGTAGAGGGAATACGTTTAAAAGAAATGGACCCTGCAAATTTTGAAGATTACCTCAGTATTTTCACCTATGGTATGCCTCCTCATGGTGGATTTGGGATGGGTTTAGAAAGGCTTACGATGACAATACTTAAACTGAAAAATATCCGTGAGGTTTCTTTATTCCCATCTGACCCAAAAAGGATTGCGGGCAATCGCATCAAAGCGAAGCTCTTTTTTGGAGGAGAGAACATCCGTAACGAAATTATCCACCTATTGAAAAAGCATGAAATGGAATTTACGCATGTAACACACGAAGCTATCCTCACATCTGCTGATTCACCTAGAGCAAGAGGGGAAGAAATGGGGCAAGGTGTGAAAGCTCTCATCTTACGTGGGAAAAGCAGTAAGAAGAACTACCAGTGTAACATTCTATCTAGCCGCAAGCTCGATATGAAGGCGGTTTCTGAACTCATTGGAGAAAAATGTGAATTTGAAGATGCAGAAGTGATCAAGGAACGATTCGGTTTAGTCTTAGGAAGCATTCCTCCATTTGGATCTCTTCTTAACATCGAAACATTTTTCGATGAGGGGATTCAAAAAGAGGAGAAGGTGAGCTTTAACTGTGGCCTTATCACTGAATCGATTGGGATGAGATCGCAAGATCTTTTGACAATTGTTCAGCCAAAAGTGAGCTCATTTAGTAAAGAATAGAAAAATACTATTGCCGGTTCCTTCTATGCGCCTCCTGTAAGCGGCGTAGAAGAGTTTCGAAATATAGGAAAGAATAGGACTTGTTTTTCCATTGATGAAAAGCATCTGTAGGAATTAAACCACGAGCTTGTGTGCGATTTTCACTAAATCACAAGATCTTTTAATACTTCTTCAACCAAAGCTTGGTTCAATTTGCTAAAGAATACTATAGTGTAACTCAAGAAGCTAATGAGAGAGACTGGTATGACACGCAAAATTCCCCATCCTTCCTGGATAGAAATTGACCTAAATCAATTTAGAAAAAATCTATCCTTTGTTCGAAACCACATTGGCAAAAGTCTGTATTGTTTACCTATTAAAGGAAATGCCTACGGTCATGGGTTATGTGAGATAGGTACTGTCGCTGCCTCTTGTGGCGTTGACTGTTTAGGTGTTGCATATTTGCAAGAAGGAGTAAAGCTTAGAAAAGCTGGGATTACTATCCCTATTCTTGTATTTGGAGCTATTCATGAAGATCAAATTCCGGATCTGATAGAGTACGGATTTGAATTTACACTTAGCTCAAAGTATAAGGCAAAGCTTGTTCACGACTATTGTCTCAAGATTAATAAAAAATGCCGAGTCCATGCAGAAATTGACACTGGAATGCAAAGGACTGGAGTAAGAGCTTCGAGTGCAATCGATTTTCTGGAGTATATTAAAAGCCTAGAAAGTCTAGAACTTGTGGGAATATACTCTCATTTTGCTACAGCAGATAGTCCGGATCATGAGTTTGCACAAAAGCAGGTGAAAATTTTTAGAGAACTTGCCGCACTTCCTTTTTTGCAAGATCCTCCGGTTGTTGTGCACATGGCAAATTCAGGAGGAACTGCGTATTTCAACAATTCCCACTTCCATATGGTAAGACCTGCTCAACTTTCTTTTGGTTTTTATTTTGAGAAAACACCTCCTCAGTTTATAGATCTTTCTTCTTGCTTTTCAGTGAAAGCCAAAATCTCTTACTTCAAAGTGGTAGCAGCAGAG
>DAIEPN010000006.1 GCA_027348355.1 Chlamydiota bacterium
AAATTTTTTGGCTCATAAGTAGCTCTCAGTTAGTGTAGTAACCAACTAGTCTACGTATGAGCCTTTCTTTTTATCAATTAAATATTTAACTCTAAGCTGCTTATCATCAACTTCCTCTTTTGCTAATTACGCAACAACGCCAATAGGGTGTGATGAGAGAGCTTTTTCTTAAATTGAATTATTTTTTTATAATGGCCTTAAGGGCATCTTGCTTCATTCGCAAAAGAAGGCTTTGTAAACCATTAGACCTGCTAGGGCTTATAACGTTTTGTAGCCCTATTTCTTCAATAAAAAAAGGAGGACATTGCAGAAGAGCTAGAGGATTTTCTTCGCTGTAGACGGAAATCAGTAAGGCTGCGAGTCCGGAAGAAAAAAGAGCTTCCGAATAGGCCTTAAAGATAATTGTACCATTGTCTACAAAACTAGAAAGATAGATAAGGCTTTGGCAGCCCGGTACAATATTCTCAGCCTTTATGATTTCATCATCTTTTTGAGAAAGTGTTTTACCGAGTGTAATAATTTTTTGATATTTTTCTTCAGTGGAAAGAAATGCAGAAAACTCAGTAATTATTTTTTTTTGCTTTTCATTACATGAAGAAAAAAGTTCTAACATAATTGTTAAATACTACTTGATAAGGTGTGTCCTATTATAGATCAGTGGTAGAGCAGTTTCAAGAAAAATTCCCCCTAAAGCAAAAAAGTTTTAAAATCCCTTGACAGTAATCACATAGATCCTGTTTCATGTACGGTATTCTGCTACAATTCTATTTTTGTTTTACGTATGCCCAAAGAAGATACTATTAAGATCGAAGGAACCATAGAAGAGCTTTTGCCTAACATGTCATTTAGGGTGGCTCTTGCTAATGGAATGCATGTCATGGCCCACCTCTGTGGCAAGATGCGTATGAGAAATATACGTGTTTTGGTCGGAGATGTCGTAACTGTAGAAATGTCTCCTTATGACTTGACGAAAGCGCGGATTATATATCGCCAGAGATAGGATCGTAGACGAGAAAATATCAATACAAATGAAGAAAAGGTGTTGTTTTTATTTTCTCAGCAGAATAAGCTTAGTGGCTTTTAATGTGAAAGTATAGGAACGCCCAGGTAGCTCAGTGGTAGAGCACTTGCATGGTAAGCAAGTGGCCGTAGGTTCGATTCCTATTCTGGGAAAAAAAGAACTCAAATCATCAATTTATATACTGGTGCCTAACGGAGGGTAGTATAATGGCAAAAGAAGCATTTCAAAGAACGAAGCCGCACGTCAATATTGGTACAATTGGACATGTGGACCACGGAAAAACTTCATTAACAGCTGCTATCACGAAAGTGTTAGCTTCTAGAGGCGGAGCGAAATTTCGCGACTACGCTTCAATCGATAACACACCTGTAGAAAAGGCGCGTGGTATTACGATTAACTCAAGTCACGTTGAATATGAAACAGATTCAAGACACTATGCTCACGTAGACTGCCCAGGTCACGCTGACTACGTAAAGAATATGATTACGGGTGCTGCGCAGATGGACGGAGCGATTCTCGTTGTGGCTGCGACAGATGGTGCTATGCCACAGACGAAAGAGCATATTTTGCTTGCTCGCCAAGTTGGAGTGCCAAACATTGTTGTGTTCTTGAACAAGATGGACATGATCGGCAAGGGTGATGAAGAGCTCGTGGAGCTTGTTGAGATGGAGCTTACAGAGCTTCTCGAAGCGAAAGGGTATAAAGATGTTCCAATCATTCGTGGATCTGCTTTAAAAGCTCTTGAAGGTGATCCAGAATATGTAAAAGCGATTGAGCTTCTTATGAAGACAGTCGACGAAAAGATCCCAACGCCAGTGCGTGAAACAGATAAGCCATTCCTTATGCCGGTTGAAGATGTGTTCTCTATTTCTGGCCGTGGAACTGTAGCTACAGGTCGTGTTGAGAAAGGGGTTGTAAAAACGAATGATAAGCTCCAACTCGTTGGTATCGGTCCTACGAAAGAAACTGTTGCAACAGGTCTTGAGATGTTCAACAAGATTCTTGATGAAGCTAGAGCTGGTGAGAACGTTGGTATCCTTCTTCGTGGTGTTGAGAAAAAAGACATCGAGCGTGGAATGGTTTTAGCGGCGCCTGGGACTTGCTCTCCACATACAAAATTCAAGGGGACAATTTACGTTTTAACAAAAGAAGAGGGTGGAAGACATAAGCCATTTTTCTCTGGATATCGTCCACAGTTCTACTTCCGTACAACGGACGTAACAGGAACTGTAACTCTTCCAGATGGTGTTGAGATGGTAATGCCTGGAGATAACATTGAGCTTACCGGTGAGCTTATTCATCCTATCGCGATGGAAGAAGGGATGCGTTTTGCGATTCGAGAAGGTGGTAGAACCATTGGAGCTGGAACCATTACTAAAATTCTTCAGTAATTATTGAAGAAGGATTATCGGTGAATTTCGAAAGGAGTTCGCCGAAGTATAAGCAAGGGTGTGTAGCTCAGCTGGTAGAGCAGCGATCTCCAAAGTCGCCGGTCGGGGGTTCGAATCCCTCCGCACTCGATGAAAACATTGTAAGAGTTCATTTGTAATTTCATGAATGTAAAAACTAGGCCAACAACCCAAGTAACTGAGGTAAGTAAGAAGAGGTCTTTTTCTTATCTTGGTGAATTAAAAGAAGAATTGAAGAAAGTAGCGTGGACAACGAAGCCAGAACTTGTGCTTTGTACCAAAGTTGTTGTGTATTCAACGTTTCTTTTTGGATTGGGTATTTACCTTGTTGATCTTTTGATCAAGGGCGTGTTAAACGGATTTAGTTTTTTTATGCATCTTATTTTTGGATAAAGCTTTTTTTGGGGCATCATGCACAAGTGGTATGTAGTACAGGTTGTATCTAGTCAGGAAAAAAAGGTTAAAAAAGCCTTAGAAGATAATCGCGAGGCTCAAGGTATGACTGATTTGGTCGCCGAAATCCTTGTTCCCACAGAGAATGTTGCCGAAGTGAAACGTGGGCAACAAAAAGTAAGCGAAAAGAGACTTTGGCCTGGCTATATTCTTGTAAAAATGAATTTGACTGATGATTCCTGGATGTACGTAAAAAATACGAACGGAGTGCTCGAGTTTCTAGGCGGAGAGAAGCCTGCGGCTCTTTCTGATAAGGAAGTCGAACAAATTTTGAATGAGCTTCAACAGAAGAAAGATGATGTCGTCCAAAAACACAACATTGCAATTGGTGATAAAGTTAAAATCACTGATGGGGTTTTTGTTAACTTTACGGGAAGTGTAATGGAAGTTTTCCATGATAAAGGCCGTGTAAGTGTTCTTGTTTCGATTTTCGGAAGAGATACAAGAGTAGATGATTTAGAATTTTGGCAAATTGAGCAATTGCCATCCGACGTAGCACAATAATTTTTTTAGTGAGAGTAAAATGGCAAAGAAATTAGTAAAAGTTATTAAACTTCAGATACCTGCTGGAAAAGCCAACCCAGCTCCTCCTATTGGACCAGCCCTTGGTTCCGCAGGAGTGAACATCATGGCGTTTTGTAAAGAATTCAATGCAAAAACGCAAGATAAGGCTGGAGACGTTTTGCCGGTGTTGATTTATGTATACGCCGATAAAACTTTCACGTTTGAAACCAAGCAACCACCTGTTTCAAGAATGATTCTTAAGACACTTGGTTTGCAGTCAGGTTCAAAAGTGCCTAACCGCGAGAAAGTGGGTCGCATGACACACACTCAGGTAAAGCAAATCGTAAAACAAAAGTATCCGGACATGAGAGTCGGATCAGAAGCAGCAGCCATGAGACTTGTGATGGGAACAGCACGGTCTATGGGTGTTGATATAGTCGAAGGATAAAAGGAAACATGGCGCAAAAATCAAAAAGAACTCGGGAGATAGCCAAATTCTATGATGTAGAAAAAATCTACAAATTAGAAGAAGCTGTCGAAATTTTAAAAAAATGTCCACCGGTGAAGTTTGATCAGTCGGTGGAAGTGTCGCTCAAGACAGCCGTCGATCCTAAAAAGTCCGATCAGCAAGTACGAGGAACAGTATCCCTACCGAATGGTACTGGAAAGCGTACGACTATTGCAGTTTTTGCAAAAGGCGATAAGCTTAAAGAAGCTTTAGATGCTGGTGCTGATTTTGCGGGAAGCGAAGATCTTCTTGAGAAAGTAAAAGGTGGATGGACTGATTTTGATGTTGTGGTTTCTACCCCTGATATGATGAGGGAAGTAGGAAAACTTGGAAAAGTCTTAGGACCAAGAGGTCTTATGCCAACTCCTAAAGCAGGAACTGTAACCACCGATATTGCTAAAGCAGTACAGGAATTAAAAGCAGGTAAAATTGAATATAAAGTCGACAAAAGCGGCGTCGTGAACAATCTGGTAGGAAAGATTTCTTTCCAAAAGGATAAGCTTGTTGAGAACGTACAGACATTGCTCTCTGCAGTTTCAAGAGCTCGGCCCTCTAGTGTTAAAGGACATTTTATTCAGTCTATGGTTTTGTCTTCTACTATGGGACCTGGCTTGAAAATCGATGTTCAATCTTTAACGGATCTATAAGGAGTAACCGATGAGAAGCGAAAAACAATTCCTTTTGGATGACGTGAAAGAAAAGATTGACAATGCTTCTGCATTTATTGTCACAAAGTATACAAATTTAAATCCTAACTTCAGCTCGAATTTTAGAAATGAAATTTTTAAAGCGGGCGGAGAAGTTGAAGTCGTAAAAAAGAGGATTTTAATTAAAGCAGCGGAAGCTGCTGGTATCACGATTGATATTGCTGCATTAAATGGTCACATTAGTGTCGTTTTTGCAGATAAAGAAGCAGTCGCAGTAACCAAGGCTTTATATAAGCTTGCAAAAGATAACGAAGAACAAATTCAAGTTCTATTGGGACACTTTGAAGGGAAGCTATGTTCTGGTGAAGATGTAGAACGTATTTCTGAGTTGCCTGATAAGGACACGATGCGTGCTCAGTTCTTGGGACTTTTGGAAGCTCCAATGTCGCAAACACTTGCTACAATGGAAGCCTTGCTAACAAGTGTCATGCACTGTTTAGAAAACAAAAATCAGAGCAGTTCATAATCAACTTTTAAACTTATTTTTATTCAAGAAGAGGTAATATCGTGAGTCGTAATATAGAAGAACTCGTTGAAAGCTTAAGTCAACTTAGCGTGCTTGATATGTCTAAATTGAAAGCCGCACTAGAGGAAAAATGGGGCGTTAAAGCAGCTGCAGCAGCTCCAGCTATGATGATGGCCGCAGCTCCAGCTGCAGGTGCAGCTCCAGCAGCAGAAGAAGCAACTGAATTTCAAGTTACTTTGACAGAAGCAGCAGCTGATAAGAAAATCGGCATCATTAAAGTCGTAAGAGAAATTACAGGTCTCGGTCTTAAAGAAGCAAAAGACCTAGTCGAAGGAGCTCCAAAAGTTATTAAAGAAACTGCTCCTAAAGCCGAAGCTGAAGATATCTGCAAAAAGATTACGGAAGCAGGTGGAAAAGCTGCGATGAAAGGACTGTAATCCTTCCTTTTTTTCGAGTGTTAGTAGAGCAGAAGTGCTTATAGATACTTCTGCTCTTTAATTTTATTAAAATATGTCATTTTAGGAGCTGTTTCGATGCTTAAAAAGCCGCCGCGCCGGGTAAGTTTTCGAGAAAAAGAAGAAATTATAGATCTTCCGAACCTCATTGAAATTCAAATTAAATCATATTTTCAGTTTTTACAAGCTCACAAATTACCTCATGAACGAGAAAATATCGGTTTGCAAGAGGTTTTTACTGAAATATTCCCTATTAAGTCCTACGATGAAAAAACGATTCTAGAGTACATTTCCTACAGTTTAGGTGTTCCTAAATATACCCCAGAAGAATGCATAAGAAGAGGGATTACCTATAACGTTACCCTAAAAGTTAAGTTTCGCCTAACTGATGAAACTGGGATTAAGGAAGAAGAAGTTTACATGGGCACCCTTCCGATTATGACTGATAAGGGTACCTTTATTATCAACGGAGCAGAAAGGGTAATCGTTTCTCAGCTGCACAGATCACCGGGGATTGCTTTTGAACAAGAGAAGCATCCAAAAGGGATGATGCTGTATTCTTTCCGAATCATTCCTTACAGAGGAAGCTGGTTAGAAGGTGCTTTTGATAGTAACGATCTCATCTATATCTACATCGATAGAAAAAAAAGACGTAGAAAAATTTTAGCAACTTCATTCATCCGTACGCTTGGATATTCTTCTGATGCGGATATTATCGAAGAGTTTTTCAGCACATGCAAAGTGAAAATTAAAACCGATAAGGATTTCACGAAGCTTGCAGGGAAAATTCTTGCAGAAGATGTAGTTGATGAACAATCAGGTGTTGTATTTGGAAAGGCGGCTGAGAAGCTCACTACAGCAATGCTTAAACGTATTCTTGATGCAGGAATCAGCGTTCTGCGTATCGCGGAAGATGCGGATGAAACAAGTCCAATCATTAAGATGCTTGCAAAAGACACTACGGATTCATATGAGTCCGCATTAAAAGACTTTTACAGAAAGATTCGTCCAGGTGAACCTGCGACACTTTCTAATGCAAGATCTGCAATTATGCGCCTTTTCTTCGATCCAAAACGATATAACTTAGGAAGAGTCGGTAGATACAAGATCAACAGTAAATTCGGGATCGAAACCTCTGATGAAGAGCTAAGTAACGTTACACTTCGTAAAGAAGATGTGATCGCAGCTTTAAAATACTTGACTAGACTGAAAAGAGGTGATGAAGACGCAGCGGTTGATGATATTGACCATTTAGGAAATAGACGTGTGCGTTCTGTGGGCGAGCTGATTCAAAACCAATGCCGCATTGGCCTTGCTCGTATGGAAAAAATCATCAAAGAAAGAATCAATCTATTTGACTTTTCTGCAGATACGCTTACCCCTGGTAAAGTCGTTTCAGCAAAAGGACTTGTGGGGGTTTTAAAAGACTTCTTTGGTAGATCGCAACTTTCTCAGTTTATGGATCAGACAAACCCAGTTGCGGAGCTGACTCACAAAAGACGCCTTTCCTCTCTTGGACCAGGCGGACTTAACCGTGAAAGAGCCGGATTCGAAGTGCGTGACGTTCATGCGAGCCACTATGGTCGGGTTTGTCCAATTGAAACACCGGAAGGACCAAACATCGGGTTGATCACTTCTCTTTCATGCTTTGCGAAAATTAACGAGTTCGGATTTATCGAAACTCCATATCGTATAGTACGTGATGGAGTTGTAACAGACGAAATTGAATACATGACAGCGGACATGGAAGAAAACTGCGTGATAGCTCAGGCCTCTGCGGTTCTTGATGAATTCAACATGTTTGTAGAGCCTCTTTGCTGGGCGAGATTGAAAGGCGAATCGATGAAAATCGAAACATCTGCAATCACCCACATGGACGTTTCTTCTAAACAGCTCGTATCTATTGTAACCGGGCTCATTCCTTTCTTAGAGCATGATGATGCGAACCGTGCACTTATGGGTTCCAACATGCAAAGACAGGCAGTTCCTCTTCTGATTACGGATGCTCCTTATGTAGGTACGGGGTTAGAAGCGCGCGCTGCAAGAGACTCCGGAGCAGTTATTCTAGTTGAAGAAGATGGGACTGTCGAATTCGTTGATGGTTTCAATATTATTATTGCAGCGAAGGACAACCCTCTTCAGAAGAAAATTTACCCTCTTAAGAAATTCCTTCGTTCAAATTCAGGAACTTGTATTAACCAAACTCCATTGTGCAGTGTTGGTGATAAAGTTCGTGCAGGTGACGTGATCGCAGATGGCCCTGCAATCGACAAAGGGGAAGTCGCTCTTGGGAAAAACTCTCTGGTTGCATTTATGCCTTGGTGCGGATACAACTATGAGGATGCGATCCTTATTTCTGAAAAACTTCTCAGAAAGGATTATTACACATCGATTTATCTGGAAGAATTCGAACTAACTGCTAGAGATACAAAACTTGGAAAGGAAGAAATCACAAGGGATATTCCGAACGTTTCTGAAGAAGCTCTTGCTAATTTAGGAGAAGACGGGATCATCCGTATCGGTGCTGAAGTGAAGCCGGGCGATATTCTAGTAGGTAAAATCACTCCGAAATCAGAAACAGAGCTGGCGCCGGAAGAGCGACTTCTCAGAGCTATTTTCGGTGAGAAAGCAGCTGATGTTAAAGACGCATCTCTTACTGTACCTCCAGGAACGGAAGGTGTGGTGATGGATGTGAAAGTCTTTAGCCGAAGAGATCGCCTTTCTAAAACAGATGATGAACTGGTTGAAGAAGCATCCCGTATTAAAGATATTCATCATGAGTACAAAACGAAAGAAACTGAACTTGCTCTTGAACTTCATGAAAAGCTAGGCGCACTACTTTTAGGAGAAAATTCTCCTGGAGCTGTGATGCACCGTAAAACTGGTGATATTATCATCGCTGAAGGTGAACCAATCACACAGGAAATGATCGAAGTTTTAGAAACAGAAAAGGCGGAAGATTTACTTCTGCCAGATCTCGAATTGTTCCACACACTTCGTAAAATTTTGCTTGAGTCTGAAAAAGCTCTGCAGACATTGCAGATTCAACACAAAACGGAAGTGGAATTTACTCGTAAAGGGGATACAGAACTTGAACCAGGCGTAATTAGACAGGTGAAGGTGTATGTGGCTTCTAAACGTAAGCTTCAAGTGGGTGACAAAATGGCTGGGAGACACGGTAACAAAGGGGTCGTCTCCAAAATTGTTCCTGAAGCAGACATGCCATACCTCAATAACGGGGAATCTATCGAGATTATTTTAAATCCTCTTGGTGTACCCTCTCGTATGAACATGGGTCAGCTCTTAGAGACTCATCTTGGATATGCCGCTAAGAAAGCAGGTATTTACGTAAAGAGCCCTGTATTCGAAGGTTTTCCAGAGTCTAGAATTTGGGATATGATGAAAGAACTAGGTCTTCCAGAAGATGGAAAGATGTTCTTATATGATGGTCGCACAGGCGAGCGTTTTGACAATCGCGTTGTGGTAGGTTACATCTACATGCTCAAATTAAGTCACTTGGTAGCTGATAAGATCCACGCTCGCTCGATTGGGCCTTACTCTCTTGTCACGCAGCAGCCTCTTGGAGGAAAAGCTCAGATGGGGGGTCAGCGCTTTGGGGAGATGGAAGTGTGGGCGCTAGAAGCTTATGGAGCGGCTCATTTACTACAAGAAATGCTTACTGTGAAGTCAGATGACGTAGCAGGGCGTACACGTATATATGAGTCGATCGTGAAGGGAGACAATGTCCTTAATGCCGGAATTCCGGAATCATTTAATGTATTAGTTAAAGAAATGCAGGGTCTTTGTTTAGATGTCCGCACAGAAAGTGCAGCATCGTAATAAGACTAATAGGGAGATATTCATGTCACAAGAAGATTTTGCTGGTTCCCATTTTGACAAATTTACGATAAAAATCGCCTCCGATGATGTCATCAGGAATGAATGGTCTCGCGGCGAGATCAAGAAACCTGAGACGATCAATTATCGTACATTTAAGCCGGAGAAGGGTGGATTATTTTGTGAAAAGATTTTTGGTCCAACTCGTGATTGGGAGTGTGCTTGCGGAAAATATAAAAAAATCAAGCACAAAGGGATTGTTTGCGACCGCTGCGGCGTAGAAGTTACGTTTTCTAAAGTTCGTAGAGAGCGCATGGCACATATTGACTTAGCCGTTCCAGTTGTCCATATTTGGTTTTTCAAAAGCATGCCATCACGTATTGGTAACATTCTTGGAATGACCGCAACAGATCTAGAAAGAGTCATTTATTACGAAGAATATGTTGTTTTAGACCCAGGTCGTACTACACTTGAGAAAAAGCAGCTCCTGTCCGACGCAGAATATCGTGAGTCACAAGAGAAATGGGGGTCGGATGCTTTTGTAGCTAAAATGGGTGCAGACGCGATACGTGAATTATTAGAGAAGGAAGATCTCCAAACTTTAGTTGTCGATCTAAAAGAAAGACTACGCAAAACAAAATCTATGCAAGCTCGCATGAAACTTGCGAAGAGATTGAAAATCGTAGAAACTTTCACCTCTTCTCCAAACAAACCTGACTGGATGGTCATGTCTTGTATTCCCGTGATCCCACCGGACCTTCGTCCGCTGGTACCTTTGGATGGCGGAAGATTTGCAACATCTGATTTAAACGATCTGTACCGCCGTGTGATCAATCGTAACAACCGTTTAAAATCGATCTTACGTCTAAAGACGCCAGACGTGATTGTTCGCAATGAAAAACGTATGCTCCAAGAAGCTGTTGATGCTTT
>DAIEPN010000204.1 GCA_027348355.1 Chlamydiota bacterium
AGTTTCAATCGATTTATTGAGAACTTTTGCTTTAATAGCTTCCCCTTCCGGTGGGCGGAAGCGTTGTAAGAATGTAGTAATCCGTGGGGATGTGAAAAGCCTCATCAGAGAGTCTTCAAAAGAGACAAAGAATTTCGAAGAACCTGGATCTCCAAGACGAGCGCTACGTCCCCGTAATTGTCTATCAATACGTCTGGATTGGTGTCTTGTGGTTCCAACAACATGCAACCCGCCGACCGCAGCCACTTCTTTTTCAAGTTTAATGTCTGTACCCCGTCCTGCCATATTAGTAGCTAAAGTGATGGCAAATTTTTTTCCTGCATCTGCGATAATCTCTGCCTCTTTAGCGTGATTTTTCGCGTTTAAAACAGTATGTTCGAGTTTATTTTGTTTCAAAATGCGAGAGAGCTTTTCAGAAACTTCAACAGATTCTGTTCCGATCAAAATAGGACGGCCGGTCTTGTGTACCTCTTGGATCTCTTTGACGATCGCATTATATTTTTCACGCTCTGTCATGTAGATCTCATCATCTGCATCAACTCGCTGACATTTGCGATGTGTTGGAATAGAGAGAACATCTATCTTGTAAATTTCTTTGAACTCATTTGCCTCTGTCATGGCAGTTCCCGTCATGCCGGATAGTTTTTCGTAGAGACGGAAATAGTTCTGAAGAGTAATAGTAGCATAGGTTTGTGTTTCGCCTTGGATGGCTACTCCTTCTTTGGCTGCAATTGCCTGATGCAGTCCATCGGAAAAACGTCTTCCGGGTTGAGGTCTTCCTGTATTTTCATCGATGATAACGATTTTATTTTCAGCTATGATATAATCGACGTCCTTTTCCATGAGAAGATGTGCTCTAAGTAGTTGGCGTAGATTGTGAGCTCTCTCTTTTCTCTTTGCATCTTCTTCGCGAAGAAGAACTTTTTGATGAAGTTTGTCTTGTTCGCTAAATTCAGGGTTTTCATCAATTTTAGCGTATTCATATCCTAAGTCGAGCATAACGAAATCGTTTTCGCTTTTTCCTGCTGATTCGGACCAAGCATGGATTCCTTTGTCTGTCACTTCAAACTCATTCGCTCTTTCATCAACAATGATATATAGTTCGGCAAGTGCAGCAGATCTTTCTTCTTTATTAGGCTCAGAATAATAATAAGTGTCCCATTTTTCTATTTCTGCTCTAGATTCTGGATCTTCTCGCAATCTTTTTAAGACCTTATTCTGTGGCGTTCCTTTGCTTACAAGCCACAGTTTGCGAAAGGCTTCTTTTACTTCTGCTTCATGCTTGTCAGCTTTTTCTGTAGGTTTCTCTGTATCGAGGATTTTTTTTGCATCCGTTGCGAGTTTATTACAAAAATCTCTTTGTAAACGGACAAGAGAAGACACGTCGTCTTTGAGCTCGTCATACATTTGTCTAGAGACTGCAGAAGGGCCAGAAATGATCAAAGGAGTTCTAGCTTCATCGATTAAAATGGAATCAACTTCATCGATAATTGCGAAGAAATGCCCACGTTGGCACTGCTCTTCCTTGCGTTGAACCATGGAGTTGTCGCGTAAGTAGTCAAAACCAAATTCTGAAGATGTTCCGTATACGATATCCGATCTGTAGACGGAGCTGCGCATAGCGTGAGGTGTTTGGTTCGTGAGGGGTTGAACTGTAAGTCCTAGCCATCTAAAAATTGTTCCAATCCACTCGCAATCCCTTTCGGCCAAGTAATCATTAACAGTGACCAAGTGAGTTGGTTTCCCTGTTAATGCATTGAGGTAAAGGGGCATAGATGCGGTAAGAGTTTTCCCTTCCCCTGTTTGCATCTCAGCAATCGCTCCATAGTGCATTGCAATCGCACCTAAGATTTGTACGTCGTAAGGGACCATGTCCCAGCGTTGACTATAGCCGGAAACGTGTATTTCTAATCCACAAAGTCTTCTACATGTGTTTTTTACAACCCCGTAAGCTTCAGGAAGGAGATCGTCTAAATGCTCTCCTGCCGCTAAGCGTTTGCGAAATTCATCGGTTTTTTGGCGAAGCTCTTCGTCAGAAAGAGATTGGTACTTCTCTTCCCATGAGTTAACTTTAGAAACGATTTTCTGATATTTTCGTAGGATGCGGTCTTGTGCTGTACCGAAGATTTTTTTTAAAAAGCTCACCATAATGATGAATTCCTTGACTATAGGGTAAAGTATAAAAGCCTAGGCAATAAAGACTTTTCTTGCAAGAGGGTTTGCCTTGAGGTTATTATATAGATATATTATAAAATTATCTACTTTTTAATTGCATTTTTCCAATACAAAACGTACAACCAAATATGAATTTTAGCGTAAATTTTTTTTAGTAGAAATATGACAAAGTTAAATAAAATTTTTTGTATACTTCTTTTGTTTGCATGCGTTGGGCTTTATGCAGACGGGGAAGAAGGTGGCTTTGTCCAAGAAGATGAAATACACTCTATTGAAAATATGATCATCGCAACAGAAAAGCAATTGGAAATGCAAAAAGAGATTAAAGCTCTTATGGAAGAATTTAAGAACTGTAGATTTCTTTTTATGCAAGAGGACCATTCAAAAAAACACGCAGCTCGTATGATAGACGTAGCGAATACTTTATTGGGTAAAATTCAAGAGCATCATTTGGAGTATGCTTTTTCCTCAGCCTATCTTAAGGAACTGGCCGTTTTCGCATCGATTGCATCGAAAAAAACATTAAAGAACTCGTAGTTTTCTTATGGAAGATATTTACTTCATTGATCGTATCACAAAAAAACAAGAAAAAGAAAAAGTATACGGCAGGGTTTTTTTAGAAGCATTGTATGGTTCTTCTAGTATTTGCAAAATGATTTCCTTTTTTCTGCGCCCTCTTTTTGCAAAAGTGCCCCTACTTTCGAAAATGTACGGAGCTTTTCAAAAGTCTTCTTTAAGTAGATGGAAAATAGGGCCGTTTATCAAAACTTTTCAAATGGACCCTTCTGAGTTTTTAGAACCAGTAGAAAATTTTCGTAGTTTCAATGACTTTTTTATTCGCAAATTGAAAATATCTTCTAGGCCTATTGCTCCTGACAAACACGTTGCCGTTCTTCCTGCTGATGCAAGATATCTTGTATTTCCAAATATAGAAAAATCGGATGGCTTTTTTGTAAAAGGGAAAAAGTTTTCCCTTATTGAACTTCTAGGAAGCCCTGCCTTAGCTGAGAAATATGCAGGAGGAGGTCTTGTTATGGCAAGGCTTTGCCCTGTAGATTATCACAGATTTCATTTTCCTTTTGGCTGCATAGCCTCTCAGCCCCAGCTCATTAATGGACCTCTTTATTCAGTCAACCCAATTGCGCTACGAAAAAATATTTCTATTCTCAGCGAAAATAAGCGGATGATCACAGAGCTTACCTCTTCTGTATTTGGGAAAGTTCTCTATATTGAAGTTGGAGCTACCTATGTGGGAAGTATCGAGCAAACTTTTACTTCTGGGAAAATGCATGAAAAAGGAGAAGAAAAAGGGTTTTTCTCATTTGGCGGCTCAAGCCTTATTTTGCTTTTTGAAAGAGATAAAATTAAATTTGATGAGGATTTAGTAGAAGCATCAAAAAAGCATATAGAAACCAGAGGACTACTTGGACAGTCCTTAGGAAGATCTATCTAGTTAAAAAAATAGGATTGTAACGACCTTACGAATTTCAACATCGTAGTCTTGAACCGTAAGACCCACCAAAGCATCATGCTCTTGTGAGCATTTAGGCACATTTCTATGAACATAAAAAAACAATCTCTTTCAGATCAACTCCTTATTAGCTGCCTAAACACTAATTACGGAATTGAAGTTGCCTCGCTTACATTTTTGGCTTTAGGTGCTGACATGAATGCGTCAGTATACAAAGCTGAAGGCCATAACCGGATATCTTACTTTGTAAAGGTAAAACGGGGGTGCACTGACGACATCAGTGTTATGATAGCGGAGCTATTGCATAATGCCGGAATCAAACAGATTATTCTGCCTATTAAAACAACCCATGGTCAATCCTCACATCGTATTGAAAATTTCACACTCATTGTGTACCCATTTGTTAAAGGACAGGATGGATTTAATCGGAGTTTAACAGACAATGAATGGATTAAGCTCGGTAAAACTTTGAGGCAAGTTCACGAAATTGATGTCCCTTTATCAATCCAAAACCAAATCCGAAAGGAAATCTATTCATCTAATTGGAGAGAAGTCGTTCGAACTCTTTATATTCATATTGAAGCCGGACCAATCGAGAACGAGATCGCTCTAAAATTGGTGGCATTTATAAAGAAGAACAAGAGGGCAATTCACCGACTAGTAGACCGTGCTGAACAGTTAGGGCAAGAGCTGAAAGGTCAATCGTGTAAATTTGTGCTGTGCCATTCTGATATTCATGGAGGGAATGTATTGATAGATGAAAATGACTCTATTTTCCTAGTGGATTGGGATGACCCGATTATGGCACCAAAAGAACGCGACCTCATGTTTATTGGTGGAGGTGTCGCAAACGTATGGAATAAGGAACACGAGAAAAAGCTTTTTTATAAAGGTTATGGAATAACTGAAGTGAATTTGATAGCCCTTGCCTACTATCGACATGAACGAATTGTGGAAGATATTGCTGTCTTGGGCCAAGAGTTGCTTGTGACAATGGATGGGGGAGATCACAGGCCAGAAATGTACAAACAGTTTGTAGATATGTTTGAACCCAACGGGGTGGTAGATATAGCATTTAAAACTGACGATGAGTTGGTCAAATAGAGAAATGCGCAAAATTCGAGCACAGTCAGGAAGATAATTACTTGTAATTCACTGTTTGACTATTATCTTCTAAATTCATCAATTAAATTAGCAACAAGGCCGCTCCAGCCTGTTTGATGAGAGGCGCCAAGCCCCTTTCCAGTATCTCCATGATAGTATTCATGAAAAAGGATATTGTTGATAAAATTAGGATCTTTTTCCAATGGAGTAGAAGGAAGAGAGCGACGCTTTCCTGATTCATCTAAAGTAAATAACGAAATTAATCCATTTGCAAAATACGTTGCGATTTCTTCGATCGAAACAAGCTGTTCATTTTCCGATTCTATTTTGAACATGGGGCCAAATGCAGAAGAGAAAATTTTTAAAGACTCGATGAGCAAGTAATTGGTTGGGAACCAAATTGGTCCTCTCCAATTCGAATTTCCTCCTTTGATTCTAACAATTGATTCTCCCGGTTCGTATCCCACTTGCATGTCTTTATAGTAAAAGGGATGGCTCTCATGGAATTTCGATAAACTTCGAATGCCAAAAGAGGAGCGAAACTCTTGAGGATCCCATACATAGCGCAAAATTCTTTCTAGGCGATTTTCATCTACTAAAGAGAGTACATATTGTTGGCGATTTTCTACAGTCATAGGGACAACACATACACGTACTAAATCTTTACGGTTTTTGAGGAACCAAGTGAAATGTTTTTTAAATTCTGGGAAATTTTCAAGTTCTTTTACATCTAATATTTCAATGGCGTAAAGAGGAATGAGGCCCACTAAAGAACGCACTCGAAATCTTGAAAATTTTCCATCTGGATAAAGGAGGACATCGTAGAAAAAACCATCTTCCTCAGACCACATGTTATACTGTTTATTTCCCATTTGTCTCATTGCATGAGCTACATAAACAAAGTGTTGGAAAAATTTAACTCCCATGGCTTCATAAGAAGGATCTTCTTTAGCGAGCTCCAACGAAATTTGCATCAAATTAAGCGAGAACATCGACATCCATCCCGTTCCATCTGATTGTTTGAGGGTGGCTCCTTCTTCAAAAGTTCTTGAACGATCAATCAAGGTAATATTATCAAGGCCTAAAAATCCTCCTTCAAAAACATTGCATCCAGATTTGTCAACTTTATTGACCCAGTACGTGAAATTAATGAGAAGTTTGAAAAAGCATTTTTTTAGAAAAACACGGTCTTCTATCCCGAATTTTTCCTTTTGCATTTTGTATATTCGATAAGCTGCCCAAGCTTGTACAGGAGGATTTAGATCAGAAAATTCCCATTCATACGCTGGAATGGCCCCATTGGGATGTTGAAATTGATCAAAAAGCAGGAGCCACAGTTGATCTTTGGCGAACTCGATATCAACAAGACCTAACGTAAGGCAATGAAAAGCTAAATCCCATGCAGCAAACCAAGGGTATTCCCATTTATCAGGCATCGAAAGAATGCGCATGCTATTGAGATGGCGCCAGTGCGTATTGCGAATATTCTGGCGAGCATAATGAATGTCATGAGGAGGATTTTTCGGAATGAGCCATTCATCTACATCGAAAAAATAAAATTGTTTTGTCCACAGCATTCCTGCTAGGGCTTGCCTTTGTATCAATTTTTCGTCAGCACTTGCTTTAGGAGGGTGAATTGCTTCGTAGAATTCATCGCTCTCTTTTTTTCGTAGGGACACTACTTGATCGACATCTTGCAGGGCATTTTTCATGGGCTGATCGGTTAGCCTTAGGTGAATGACTACTGATCCATGAGCAGGGACAGATTCGAAGAAATAATGTAAACAGGCCTTTGTTCCTTTTTCTTCAGGATTAACCGTCATTTCTTTATTGATGATTGCGCGATGGAAGCCATCTTTGTAATAGCTTGGTTCCGCGGTAGGAGTGTCATTGTTTGTGAAGAGAGGGGTAGCTCCGGCTGTTCCATAAAGGTATCGTTTTCCTAGATGATAATCGAATGCAAGATGAGGTGAAGAAATAAGCTTTGTATCATCAGCTAAAAGACAAAGGGTATTTTGATTTCTGGAATCATTTGTAATGATAGGCTGTGGAACGGGTGTTTTTGACCAGGACCATTGATTACGAAACCAGAGTTGTGGCAAAATATGCAAGGCAGCCGCGTCTGGACCACGATTAAAGGCTTCAATTCGTATGCAAATATCCTCATTTGAAGCTTTCGCATATTCGATCACGATATCAAAATAGCGGTTATCTGTAAAAACGCCTGTATCAAAAAGTTCAAACTCTGGATCCTTTGAGCTTTTTTGAGAATTTACTTCTTTTAATTGACGATAAGGGAATTCCGTTTGAGGATATTTATAAAGATATTTCATGTAGGAATGTGTAGGTGTTGCGTCAAGATAGTAGTAACACTCCTTGACATCTTCACCATGATTTCCCTCAGGAGAAGAAAGCCCAAAGAGCCTCTCTTTTAAGATTGGGTCTTTTCCATTCCAAAAGGCTGGAGAAAATGCCATAACTTGATAACGGTCGCACCATCCTGCAATTCCATCTTCTCCACATCTATAGGCTCTTCGATGCGATTCTTCAAAAGGAAAATAGGCCCAAGCATCGCCATTCCAACTATAGTCTTCTCTGACTGTTCCCCATGACCTTTCAGACATATAAGGCCCCCATTTATACCAAAAGGGCACTGGTTCTTGCGAATTGTTAGACAATCTTTCATATTCTTTTGTATGGACGGTCTTCATGAAGCTAATTTCCTTGGATATCTATAAACGTATTTGCACTAGTTGAGTTTTCTATAATAGATAGATTTTTACTCTTCAAGAAAAATGAGAGCAAAAGAATAGGGCGATAATATTGTTTAATTAATAAGAATAATATTTGTATTATCGTTGTTGATTCGTATTTTTTGCAAAAATTCCAAATTTTTCTTCATAAATAGTTTTGTGAATTGCTTGCATATTACTTTAGTTCTAACTAAGAGGTGCTCTTCAGATGCTGAATCTGCTATCTCAAGCTTTATTTTTTTCTATAACTTGAATCGAATCAATTCTTTTGAAATAAATGTACTGAAGAATCTAGAGAATTTCAGTCAGATATTTTTTTGCAAATCGGACAGAGGTCAAGTTTATGACCTCTTGCAGGACAATATGTCCTTGCAAAGTAGATCATTTGCAAATGTAAATGATGCCAAGAACGTTTGGGAAAAAGTTTTTTTAGATCTTTTTCTACAATTTTCACGGTTTTCCCATTAGAAAGTTTCCATTTCCTTGCACAACGAAAGATGTGAGTATCGACTGGAAAGGCGGGCTTTTGAAAAGCCTGCGTCATGACAACAGAGGCTGTTTTGTGACCGACTCCAGGAAGTTTTTCTAAATCTGTAAAGT
>DAIEPN010000045.1 GCA_027348355.1 Chlamydiota bacterium
CAATTTTCATACTTTTTCATTCCATTTACATTTGAAGAATACCTAACTGCGGTTTTCATACAAAGAGATTACAATTATTTTTCTTACCTTCGAAAGCCCTAAACCCTTATTTCTCGTTCATTCAAAAAAATTATTACCAACAAACCAATTATATTCTATAAGAAGGGTAAATGATCCGTAACTAAAGGCAAAGCAATGGCAGATATAGATCCTATCTCCCCAGCAGGAAAAATCCCTCCTCCCCAACCAAAAGATCTAGAAGATAAGGCAGTCTCTCCCTTCAAGAAAATGCTAGGTCCGGCCGCCACCGATGCTGATGTTAAACGCTTTGTTAACCAATCGATTAACGACCTAATCAGGCAAATGCGCAAGGATGAGCAAAAATGGAAGGAATCCATGCGAGAAATGAGAAAAAACTTCTAAAACATCCTTTGCTTTTTAATAAAAAAGACAATAAAATCATCACAATTTATCCTTTATAATTCCTTATTTCAAACTAATAATTTATTTATGAATACTTGCGAAGAAACTCTCGAGGAGACCTTAATCGTTCCTCAAGAATTTGAAGGAGAAAGGCTTGATAAGTTTCTTGTTCAATCTTTCCCCTCATATTCCCGCAGCTATTTCCAATATCTTCTGAAGAATGAATATGTCCTTGTGAATGGGCAAAAAATGAAAAAAAGGCAAATTCCCAAAGCTGGGGATGAAATTGAAATATTTTTTTCACTTACACCGGAACTCTCTTTAGAGCCTGAGAATATAGCCTTAGACATCTTGTATGAAGATAAAGATCTACTTATCGTCAATAAACCAGCAGGCATGGTAGTCCATCCAGCTCCAGGCCATCCAAAAGGAACTTTTGTCAACGCATTACTCTTTCACTGTAAAAACTTAGAAAGGGATGACAACAGTCTAAGGCCGGGTATTGTCCATCGCCTTGATAAGGACACAAGCGGGATTATCATTGCAGCAAAAACAACTACTTGTCACCAAAAGCTCGTTGAGATGTTCTCGCAAAGAGAGATACAAAAAACTTACTTAGCCGTGTGTATTGGAGAGCCTGAAAATGGGATCATTGACGCTCCGATCGGCAGACATCCCGTACGCAGAAAAGAGATGTGCATCTCGGAAGAAAAAGGGAAAACAGCAATCAGCCGCGCTACTGTTTTAGAAAGCAAAGCTCATCAAAGCCATAGAATCTCCCTTGTAAAAATTAAACCCATTACAGGAAGAACACATCAGCTACGCGTTCACCTTCAGCATAAACGCGCACCCATTCTTGGTGACCCGATTTACGGGATTGAAAGCATCAATCAAAAGTATGGATTCAAAAGACAACTCCTTCATGCTTATACGATTTCTTTTATACATCCTATTTCAAAACAGCCACTATTACTCAAAGCCCCCCTTTCTCAAGATATGCAAAAATTTATTGAGTCTCATTTTACTTACACCCTAGAGTAACATTCTTTTCTAAAAAAATAGAGACTAGCCTAATAAAACTCTTTTGATGTACCATTCCATTTTGAAGGCTTATTTCTATTTTACATCGCAAGTTATTGCATGAGAATTTTACTAAGGATCGAATTATGAAAGAGTTTGTTGAATACATCGTGAAAAATCTTGTCGACCATCCGGACAAAGTGCGCATTAATGAAATTGGTGGCACTCATACGTTAATCATCGAATTAGGAGTGGAAAAGTCTGATATTGGTAAAATAATCGGGAAAAAAGGAAAAACGATCAATGCTATCCGCACATTGCTCATGTCTGTAGCAAGTCGCAACGGGATTAGGGTCAACCTCGAAATCATCGAGGATACTGCAACTCAACCACAATAAATCTAGAGGTCAGGCTTTTACAGTCTGACTTCTAACTCACCATCTTTGGCAGATAGGGAGAAATCATCGCCTTGCGAGAATTGATTGTCCCTGCTGTGAATCGCAAAATCGCAATCGGCAAGTTCTCTACTTTTTTATCACTCTTTTTACGAGAAATAGGCTGGAAGCTCTCATTAAAGATCTGATCAAGCTCGTGGGCATTGTCCCCTAAAAATTCCACTTCTAGCTGATTAGAAGTAATTTCGGGGGCTGCTTTAAAAGCATTTAAAAAGCTTTTCAAATGTTCTATGGCAGGAATTGTAGAAGGGATCCAAATCCATATCTCATCACGATGCGGATATTCTCCAATACTGTCTGAGAAGAGATCTTCAGCTCCCGCAATCGTTG
>DAIEPN010000247.1 GCA_027348355.1 Chlamydiota bacterium
AGTCGAAAGAAGTTTTTCTTGGTTAAAGAGGAAGTGCAGAAGGCTTTTAATGCGTTGGGAAAGGTTGCCAGAAGCATGGAATGCTTTTGCTCTGCTGGGACTAATATTTATGTGGTTACAATTTTTATTAGGATAAGTTCATAGATACAGGATTAAAACATATTCGACATAAATTTAATTTAAAAAATAAATAAATTATAATATATTAAATTAATAAAAAATATATTAAAGAAATATTATAAAGAACTGACATTTGCACAAACGTCTCATAAATTTTATCGATTTTCATCTTTTATGAGCACATCCTGTCTTTCGTTCATCAATCTCACATAGCCTAGTTGAAAAAAAGATCCAACTTATACTCTGATCAAGAAAAGTCTCCACCAAGAGATTGACAATTGGTAAAGTAAGATTTACTATATGTTGTGAACTTTAGGAAAACAGTTTATGGATTTACAATTTACTGATGCAGCAGCTGAATCTCTTCAAAGAGCTTTTTTGCTAGCGCAAGAAAATAAAAATACCGAAGTCTCAGAAGTTCATCTTCTCTTAGCTTTTTTTGAAGATGAACAAGGGTATTTTGGAAGTTTTGCTACTGCCTTTCATCTAGATGCTGACGCTCTACGGAAACAGCTTCTCTTAATCCTAAAAAAACTTCCAACCTTTGCAGAAGAGAGCAAACCCCCTAGTTTTGCTAGCAGCGTACAACAAAAGATTGCTGAGGCAAATTCTCTTGCTAAAGAGTGGAAAGACACTTATATCAGCAGCGATCATTTTCTTTGGGTTCTATGGAAGAGTTCTGGGGAACCTTTTCAATCTTGGAAAAAAGCGACTAAGCTCACTCTTAAAGAAGTCGAAGAGTACATTAAAAAAATTCGAGGAAATACTACTATGGATTCACCTACAGCAGAAGCAAGTTTACAAGCACTCGAGAAATTTTGTAAAAATCTGACAGCTCTTGCGAAAGAAGGCAAGCTCGATCCCGTTATTGGAAGGGAAGAAGAAATTAGGCGCACAATTCAAGTTCTTAGCAGACGAACAAAAAATAACCCTCTTTTAATCGGCGAACCAGGTGTTGGGAAAACAGCTATTGCAGAGGGGTTAGCTCAGCGCATTATTCAAGGAGATGTTCCAGATAGCTTAAAAAACCGTAACCTTTTTGCGCTCGATATGGGCAGCTTGATTGCAGGAACTAAGTACCGCGGAGAGTTTGAAGAACGTTTAAAAGGGATTTTGAAAGAAGTAGAGAATAGTGAAGGGAAAATCATCCTGTTCATAGATGAAGTTCATACCCTTGTTGGAGCAGGAGCTTCTGAAGGAGCTATGGATGCTGCAAACCTTCTCAAACCAGCCCTTGCCAGAGGAACCCTCCACTGCGTTGGTGCAACTACGTTGAATGAATATAAAAAATATATCGAAAAGGACGCTGCTCTCGAGAGAAGATTTCAACCTGTTGTTGTTAAAGAGCCAACTGTTGAAGATGCCATTGCCATTTTACGTGGCCTAAGAGAGCGCTATGAGATTTTCCACGGGGTCCGCATCACAGAAAATGCTTTGCATGCGGCAGTCTTTTTATCAGACAGATATATCAGTGATCGTCAATTGCCAGATAAGGCAATCGATCTCATTGACGAAGCGGCAAGTTTGATCCGTATGCAGCTCGGAAGTCTGCCACTGCCGATTGATTCGAAAGAAAGAGAGTTGAGTAGCTTAATTGTAAAACAAGAAGGATTAAAAAGAGAAGACTCACCTAATGTAAAAGCAGAACTTGAAAAAATATCAGAGCGAATTTCCAGCGTAAAAGAAGAACTCAAAAAACTTCGTCAGAGATGGGATCAAGAGAAAGAGATCATCGAAAAAGTAAAACAGAAAAAAAATGTCTATGAAAATCTACGTTTTCAAGAGGAGGAAGCAGAGAGAAATTCTGATTACAATAAAGTAGCAGAGCTTCGTTACAACGAAATTCCAAAAATTAAAAAGGAAATTGAAGAAGCTCAAGAACTTTTAAATAAAAAGGAAAACCGTCTTCTCAAAGAAGAAGTTGATGAGCATCTGATTGCGCAAATCGTTTCAAAATGGACGGGAATCCCTGTTCAAAAGATGCTCGAGACAGAAAAGGAAAGACTTCTCAACCTAGAGAAAATTTTACACGAACAGGTAGTAGGTCAAGAATTCGCTGTAAAAGAAGTTTCTGAGGCAATACGCAGGTCTAGAGCAGGACTCAGTGATCCAACAAGACCTATGGGAACATTTCTCTTTGTAGGTCCTACCGGCGTGGGAAAAACGGAACTTGCCAAGGCATTGGCCAAACAGCTTTTTGATCAAGAAGAGGCTATCATCCGTTTAGATATGTCCGAGTACATGGAAAAACATAGCGTTTCTAAACTGATTGGTTCTCCTCCCGGCTATGTTGTACATGAAGAAGGTGGACAACTTACCGAAGCTTTGAGAAGAAAACCTTATAGCGTGGTCTTACTTGATGAAATTGAAAAAGCCCATCCGGATGTTTTTAACATTCTACTCCAAATTTTTGATGAGGGACGCTTAACTGATAGCAAAGGAAGAACGGTCAATTGCAAAAACGCCCTTTTTATCATGACCTCAAACCTTGGATCGGAAGAACTTTTAGAAAAGACAAAAAGCCATGCTAAATGGTCAAAAG
>DAIEPN010000248.1 GCA_027348355.1 Chlamydiota bacterium
AGCATAGCGAAACTGCCTTTTTAGCAGCTATTGCCTCGTTGCGAGAGACGCAGCAAGAGCTCAAAGGTGCTCAAGCTGAAGTGGAAAATACGACGATTTTTACTCATCCGAAAGTGGAACAGGCCAAGGCGATGTTACGAAAGGCGTTTTTGGGGCTCCATAGGTGCACCGTGCGCGCTCCTACTAAAGGAATTATTACCCAGCGTAAAGCCCAAGTCGGGCAATGGGTACATGCTGCCGACCCACTTATGTCTCTTGTTCCCATGGATCAAATTTGGGTCGATGCCAACTTTAGAGAAGTCAGTTTAAAAAATCTTCGTATCGGCCAAAGTGTAGAACTCATAGCTGACATGTACGGATCAAAAGTAAAGTTTCATGGCGAGGTCGTTGGCTTAAATCCGGGAACGGGAAGTATTTTTTCGATTTTGCCACCACAGAATGCGACAGGAAATTGGATTAAGATCATCCAACGTATTCCGGTCAAAATCAATCTGATCCCAAGCGAGATCATAGAAAACCCCCTTGTGCTTGGGCTTTCTATGACCGTTTATGTAGATACCCATGACCGAAACGGTCCAAGGCTGCCTAAAGCAAGCTCTAGCAAACCTATTTATACGAGCGATGTCTATGCAGATGAACTTTTCGGAGCAGAAGAGATCATCGAGAAAATTATCATTAAAAACACTCTAGAATATGACAAAAACTAGTTTATCAAAGTGGTCTCGGATCCTTCTTTTCATAAGCTTGGCCCTGTCTACATTTATGATGGTGCTAGATTATTCAATTGCAAACGTGTCTATTCCTTACATTTCCGGAGATCTAGGTGTTAGTAATGAACAAGGTACATATGTAATTACTTCATTTGCAGTTGGAAATGCAATCGGTCTTGCAATGACAGGCTGGCTTACTAAAAAAATAGGAGATGTAAAACTTCTTACCATTTCTGTTGCACTCTTCACCTTTTTTTCTTGGACATGTGGACTTTCTTTTAATTTAACTATGCTCATCATAAGCCGGTTTATCCAAGGTCTTGTAGCGGGTCCTGTGATTCCGTTAAGTCAAAGTATTTTGATACAAGAAGGGACGCCGGAAAGTAGGTCAAAAGATCTATCTGTTTGGTCGACAATTATCGTGACAGGTCCTGTCATAGGTCCTGTCTTAGGCGGATATATTTCCGATTGGTATATTTGGTCGTGGATTTTCTATATCAATATCCCAGTTGGAATCTTTTGCGCAATTAGCATTTGGCTAATCATGAAAAATAGAGGATCAGAAAAGGAAAAAATTTCAACAGACCTCTATGGGATCGTTCTTCTGACCATTGGAGTTTCTTGTCTACAAATCTTCCTAGATAAAGGGCAACAATGGGACTGGATCAATTCCAATACAATCCGCATTTTATTTATAGGGACCGTAGTTTCCTTTAGTTTTTTGGTTATCAGGGAATTTTGGATTAAAACACCATTCCTAAATTTAAGGCTTCTTAAAATCCCTACTTTTTCTTTATCGATTATCGCTTTGGCAGTTTCCTATGCTATCTATTTTGGAACCATTGTAGTTGTGCCACTTTGGCTACAAGAATATATGGGATATAACGCAGAATGGGCAGGGATCGCCGTTTGCTCTTTGGGTATTGCGCCCATTTTTCTTTCTACATTTACTCCTAGAATCACAAAGAGGATTGGGAATGTGTCGACTCTTCTTATCGGCTTTGCTATTTTTGGATTTGCCTGCTTTTTTAGCGCCTTCTTTGATACTGATGTAGATTTGTTTTACATCTCTCTTGGAAGATTTCTTTTTGGAATTGGATTTCTCTACTACATTACTCCTCTCATAGGCCTCAGTATTCAAGATATCCCTCAAAAAGAACTTCCTAATGCTACCGGGTTCTTCCATTTCACAAGAGCTATGGTAGGTGGGATTGGCACATCTGTTTTTGTCACCCTTTGGGAGCGTCGCACGATTTTTCATCACGAAAGAATCGGCTCTACACTTACCCTCTTTACTCCCCTTCTTCCAAAAACAAATGATGTCACTTCTTTAGCTCTTCTAAATAACTCTGTAGACCAGCAAGCCGCTATACTAGCTCTCAACGAGGCTTTCTACCTAATGGGATGGCTGTTTGTCTCTCTCATTCTCGTTCTTGTATTTTGGAAATGGAAAAATAGAAAAGTAGATACATCTTCTCATAAGCAGCACACCATTGTTTCACCAGAATAAGAATGTAAAAAAGCAATAAAAAAGGCATGTTAAATTTCATTCAACACGCCTTTTTTATATAAATGTTATGAACTAAGAAGAAGAAACTTCCTTTTTGGGAACGCTATATTTTTCATCAAATTCTACAAGCAAAGCATTTACATCCTCATCTGATTTATTCAGATCTAAAACTTCATCGAGTAAATCAAATATAGCTGGACGAGACTTATCATATCCTGGTATATGAATTCCAAAAGAATGATTTCCTACAGGGGCTTCGATTGTTTGGGCAACAACAGCCTTGTGCAAAGGATTTACATCATAGAATCCATCAGTTTTTAGCTTTTCAGGAATTGATTTCAAGGCAGGAACGTAGCCCGTTTCTTTATGCCATTTTTCTTGTACCGGCTCACTTGCAAGATATGCTAAAAAATCTTTAACTTGACTTACCATTGCTTTAGTTCTTGCATTATCTAATACCCAAATAGATGCTCCTCCGAGCGGAAGAGTATATTTACTAGTGTGTCCTTTCAAAAGAATAGGAAGAGGTGCACAGCTTACAGTAAAAGGGAGAGGTGATTTTTCAGGATTTTTTGCATCAGATGTAAGGGGTGCTAAATGGCCCAAACCTTGCATAAAAAATGCAATTCTACCCTCAAGAAAAGCTTTTCTAGGTTCTACGCTATAAGGGTCTTTAGGAAAATAGAACAACACCCCATCTCTTTTCTGAGCGCGTAGATCTAAGATATGGTCATAAAACCATCCTTGAGATAGTTGAAACTTTCCATAACCTAATCTTCCATTATCTGGCTCTACAAGAGCTATATCTTGCTGAGCTGCTACCATCTCACAAAGATAAGCGGCGTGCCATGCAGCACCCCATTGCAATCCTTGACTTCTGCAAAGATTATCCAGCTCTTCCATAGACTCAGGAATGTGATCTGCAGTAAATCCCATCTTAAGTAAAGACCTTTCTACAACTTCTTTGTTATAAAAAAGCATCCCGCATGCAGGATTAAAAGGAAGAGAAGCTAAATTTCCATTTTGATCACCAAAAGTTTTTCTAACAATATCAGCAACAGCTTCTAACTGTTTTTGGTCTAGAAATTGACTAATTGGAAGAATTTTTTTCTCTTTCATTGTACTTGTCATGTACTCAGGCGCAAGAACAAGATTTGGTTGTTCTGATGAAGGAGCATCATCTGGAACTGCAAGTGCATCTTTTGCAGCCTGGCCATAATCTGAATATGGCTGCTTTAAAATAACTTGATTTTCCTGTTCTGGATGCTGAGCATTCCATTCATGAACAATTTGTTTAAAAGTATCTGTTCCTGGACCTAGTCCATGCCAAAGAAAAATTCCCATATGTCACCAATTATATTTTAAAACTCGTCTCATTATGCCAATGTAATTTCTTTGCAAAGATACACATCTTGAATTGCATGTAAGAGCTCAACGCCTTCTTTCATTGGTCTTTGGAAAGCTTTTCTTCCAGAGATAAGCCCCATTCCACCAGCGCGTTTGTTGATCACAGCGGTTTCTACTGCAACGCCTAGATCGTTCTCACCAGATGGTCCGCCGGAGTTAATAAGTCCAGCTCTTCCCATGTAACAATTTGCCACTTGGTAGCGAGTTAGATCAATTGGGTGGTCACTGCAAAGTTTTGTGTACATCGCTTCCGTTTGCTTACCGAACTTCAAGGCTTTGAATCCACCGTTGTTAGTTGGAAGTTTTTGTTTAATGATGTCAGCTTGGATCGTAACTCCTAAATGGTTAGCCTGTCCTGTTAAGTCCGCTGCTTCATGATAATCTTTATCAGCTGTTTTAAAAGCATTATTTCTTGTATAGCACCAAAGCACAGTTGCCATACCAAGTTCATGTGCTAGTGCAAAAGCCTGACTTACTTCAACGATTTGGCGCCTTGTTTCAGGAGAGCCGAAGTAGATCGTTGCCCCTACAGCAACACATCCCATATCATAGGCTTGCTCAACCGATGCAAAAAAGACCTGGTCATATGTATTTGGATAAGAAATTAGCTCATTATGGTTTAATTTAAGCATGAAAGGAATCTTATGAGCATATTTTCTAGCCACAGATCCAAGCACTCCAGATGTTGTAGCAACAGCGTTACAACCGCCATCAATAGCTAGTTTAACAATATTTTCTGGGTCAAAATAGGCCGGATTTGCTGCAAAAGAAGCTCCAGCAGTATGTTCAATCCCCTGGTCTACAGGAAGAATGGAGAGGTAGCCGGTATTGGCCAAACGCCCGTGACCAAACATGGCTTCAAGGCTACGAAGAACCCTAATATTCCTATCAGAAGGAGCGAAAATTCTATCGACCCAATCCCCACTTGGAATATGTAATTGTTCCTTTGGAATAGTTTTAGAAACATGGTTTAAAAGGGAATCAGCTTTAGATCCAAGCAACTTTTGTATTTGGGCCAGAGTTAGCATAGAAAAATCCTCCAATTTTGTAATAATTTATCGGAGTTAGAATATAGGACCCTGGAATATTTTTAAAGGATTACTTAGACTCTTAACTCTCCCTTATCTATCGGCTTAGGTTAAGCCAAGCCTTACTTTTCTTTTGCCAATAAATGGAGTTTAATTAGGAAAACTAAAAAATCTAGATGGAAAGAACTCTAACTTGAATTTTCAATAAACTTATACCCATCCACTTAACTATCTTCTCAACTCACAATAGTCTTATAATTAGCACGTTGCAAACATTCCTTACAACTTAAGCTTATATAATTGAAAAACATCAAACTCTTTACTATTAATAGCATAGGAATTCTAAATGTTTTTCAGGCGTTGTTGCGTAATTAGCAAAAGAGGGAGTTGATGATAAGCAGCTTAGAGTTAAATATTTAATTGATAAAAAGAAAGGCTCACACGTAGACTAGTTGGTTACCACACTAACTGAGAACTACTTATGAGCCAAAAAATTTCGAATTGGTCCCAATATAACAAGTCTTTGATTAATCGAGGAAGCATAACTTTTTGGATCTCTGAGGATATTTTAAAATCTTGGAGATCCAGTAAAGAATCTAGAAAGCCCGGTAGGCC
>DAIEPN010000257.1 GCA_027348355.1 Chlamydiota bacterium
TTTTTGAAATCACATGCGGCAAGCTTGGTGCGCAAAATACGATTGGTGCAGGAGGCCGTTATGATGAACTGATTAAAGATCTCGGAGGCCCAACACTACCAGCAGTGGGTTTTGCATCTGGAATAGAAAGAATTTTGCATACAATGGAAAAACAGAACTGCTCATTTCCTCTTCCTTCTCATCCTTTTGTCTATATAATCGCATTAGACAATGAGAGCCAAGAGTTTTGCTTTACCCTTCTTTGCAATCTAAGACATGCACATGTTCCAATGCAAATGGATTTTAGCCAAAAAAAACTGTCTCAGTGCTTACAGAACGCAAACTCCTTTCATACAGACTATGTCGTTATTATTGGAGAATCAGAGCTGCAAGCAAAAAAAGTTAAACTAAAACACATGGATTCAAGAGTAGAAGAAGAAATTACTCTTTCTACTCTTCCGGAAACCATCAAAAATCTTTGGAAAACCAAAACAAATCAAGATAGGGGGAGTTAGTAATTATGCTTACAAATATAATAAAGAAATCCTTAGGACTGCTACTTGCTGCTCCATTAGTTCTTTGGTCACAAGAGGATCAAAAAGTTCAAGAGCCAGAAAATAAACAACTCGATATTACCCAAATTTCCGAAGCATTCGGACATATGATTGGTAAAAGCATAGAGAACATCGGCATTTCTTTTGATGTTGCAGCTGTCATTAAAGGACTGCAAGACCAAAGAGCTGGTAAAGAAGCTCCCGTAAGCGAAACAGATTGCATGCAAGCGATCTCAACAGCACAGGAAGAGATATTCCAAGAAAAAGCAAAGGAAAACCTTCAAAAAGCAGAAGAATTTTTAGCAAAAAATTCTAAATCAAAAGGCATGATCTCCTTAGAAGATGGAAAAGTTCAGTACAAAATTGTTCAAAAAGGCTCTGGGAATCAAGTCAAAGCTACATCAACCCCTCTTATCAAGTACGTCGGAAAATTTATAGATGGAACTACTTTTGGAGCATCTAAAGAAGAAGAAGTCATTTCTTTTGATGAAACAATCCCTGGAATCACAAAAGCTGTCATCGGAATGAAAGAAGGAGAAAAGCGTCAGATCTATATCCATCCTGATCTAGCTTATAAAACATTTGGGAATCTACCCCCAAATTCTTTAATTCATTTTGAAGTTGAAGTGGTCAAAGCTGATGCGCCCATAGAACAGAAGGAAGTAGTAGAAACGAATGCATCAAAACAAATAGATCTGAACGATGCTATTTTACTAGAAGGCGCTCCAGCAGCACAATGAAAGTAATTCTGTATCAACCTCAAATCCCACAAAATACTGGCAATGTGGTACGAACATGCTCTGTCACTGGCACAGAGCTTGTTTTAGTAAAACCCTTAGGTTTTAGTATTGCAAATCGCCATCTCAAAAGAGCTGGTCTTGATTATTGGGAAGGGATCAATATAGAATTCATTGACAACTTAGAAGAATACTTATCGCAAACTGATGCAACGCCCTACTTTTTTTCAAGTCATGCGCAAAAGTCATATACTTCTATTTCGTTTAAAGGAAATGATCTACTTATTTTTGGGTCCGAAACTTTTGGTCTTCACGAAAATTTTCGTAAAAAATGGCCAGACAACTTTTATCGCATCCCAATGATAGAGAATTCTCGCTGCTTAAACCTCGCTACTTCGGTAGGTGTCGTCGTGTATGAAGGTTTAAGACAGCTTAACTTTGCAGTTACTTAGCTACTGCTGCAATAAATTCTTTAATAGAATCAGCATCTCTAAGGCCAACGATTCGATCTACTTCTTTACCATCTTTAAATAAAATCAAAGTTGGGACAGAAGTGACTTGGAAAGAAGAAGCTATTTTCTGAGCATTATCAATATCTAGTTTCAAAACTTTGACGGTTCCTTGCAAATCTTTAGAAACCTTCTCCAAAACGGGCGTTAGCATACGGCAAGGACCACACCAATCAGCGTAGAAGTCAACTAAAGTTACTCCTGATTTAATGTCATCGTTAAAGGTGTCTTCCTTCGTCATTTGCATATAGCCCCCTAAATTGAAACAGAATTTTTAAAAAAGCTCACATAGTAAGCTTGATAATAGGATAAAAGGCCTTTTTAAGTAAAGCTTCCTCAAAAGAGCGAAG
>DAIEPN010000262.1 GCA_027348355.1 Chlamydiota bacterium
CTTTTCTTTTTTTCATTTTGCTAAAGTCGAAAGTAACAGGGCCTGTTTCAATTCCGAATTCGCTGGCCTTTTTTATTTTTTGCAAAACAGCTGCATTAGAGAGCAGCGCTTTTGTGGGGATGCAACCGACGTTAAGACAAGATCCGCCAAGTAGGCCGCTTTCAATCAATGCAACTTTGAGCCCTTTTTGCGAAGCTTTAATTGCAGCTACATATCCACCTGGCCCTGACCCAATAACAGCTAGATCATATTTTTTTGAATATTGCATCATTATAGTATTCCTTTTATGTTATTAGATAAAACATAGCCTTTTTTCCTAAAAAAATATAGAAAATTTTCACCTTAATATGACACGATAGAAGATATGTAAAAAAGATTTTGTAACCCCCAAGCTTAGGACGATTTCTATGAAATCATCAGAAAAAGGAATAGAAAAACAGAAAATATGCGGAAACTGTGATGGTAGAATCCCTTGGGAGGCGGCTCAGTGCCTGTATTGCGGTGCTGATGTATCCAAGCAGATGAATACGGAATCGGTTCCCTATCAGGCGACACTTTTTAAGCATCAATCCCTTGAAGATAGTTTGACTAACTTATATAAGCCACCTTATGGCGGAGGCAACATCGCGACTAGCGTGTATTCTAAGCCAAAAGAAGTAGTGCAGGAAAATGTTATGGAAGATCCTGTGGTAAGGGAAAGCACTATTTCTGAAGTGGATCAGACAACGAAAAATACTCTTTTGTCAATTTTACTTTTATCAGCAGGCGCTAATCTTTTTATATTAGGACTACTGCAGCTCTTTTTTTCAAATGGTGGTATTTTACGCTTGGAGTGGAATGCTAACTATTGGTTTGTCTATAGCTTGTTTTCTCTGCCTATCTTGTATTTTGGGGTAAAAAAACTCGGTAAAAAAGAACAGATGTAAATGAGGAAAACAAAATTATTTTGTAGCAGCTTTGTTTTCTTGAATGAATTCTAGGTGTTTTTAAAGTTTTTTGTAAAAAGTAGTTGCCTTTCTAACATCATATGTATCTATGGTTTTTTGAGCATGAGGCCTTTTGAATGTGTGAAAATAAATTTTAAGCCTTCTATATGGTAGTATTTTCTTTATTCATAAAGAAAAACGACCATATCTTAATAAAAGCCGTTAAAAACACACTTATGGTGAAAATGGAAGATAGCAGGAAGAATTGACTTGGAATGAAGATCATCAGAAGAAAAATGATAAACGCTTCAGTGCGTTCTATGAATCCCCAGTTGTAGGTGTAAGTTTTTCCTGAATTGTTTGTCGTAAATATTCCCACAATAAGAAAAGCTGTGATGCATAGGTAAGCACTACCTAGCATAAGCATACATGAAAAGCCTCTTGAATTTGGTTCAACAAAAAACAGCCCTAATAGCACTGAAAATTCAACGAGACGGTCGGAAATGATGTCCATCACAGTTCCTTGTATGGAAGTGAGACCTCGATGTCTTGCAACCGATCCGTCTAGCGTATCTAAAAAGCCTGAGATCAGTAGAAAAAGAGCTGCGATAAAAGAATAACCAAAGGATATAAGAGGGCATGTCAATACTCCAAATAAACAGCCAAGCTCAGTGAGTGTATTTGGGGATAGCTTATTTAAGCTTTCTCTTTGAAGAAGAGGATTAATAAAAACTTTCTGATAAAAATTGCGACAATGAGTATCGATCATTTTTTTTAAACTTTTTAACTATTGAACACATTAACGCAAAAAATCCTAGAACTGTCAATTCAATTTTTTGTTGAATCGCAAAGATTGTGTTTAAAACAAGTAAAGAATTCACCTCAAAATATTGCTGAGCCTACCTTGCGGACCAAATTACAAGCCGTTCAGGAATTTTGAGATTTATAATTTATAAAAAGGAAAGTTAGCGAGATCTGTGATTTATACAAACGTATTCAATATGAAAAGCTATTGCAACTTCGATTAGTCTTCAGTACAATTAACA
The DNA here is from genome assembly GCA_027348355.1 of Chlamydiota bacterium. Lineage (GTDB taxonomy): Bacteria > Chlamydiota > Chlamydiia > Chlamydiales > Rhabdochlamydiaceae > JABEVM01. The sequence goes on from DAIEPN010000262.1 coordinate 1,973, forward strand.
GCCTTTCTGAAAAGTTTAGTGTTATGTGGTTTTTGTTTTCTATTATTATTGGAGTTTTGATGACAGCCCCTTCGGCATCTCTAAATGCAATCTTAAAGATGGAAATTTCTCCTTTAAAATCTCTGTTAGATCAAGAGGGTATCATTGCACTTAAAGAATTGCAGCCACGAGAGAAGATGCAAATCGAGCCTCAAACAACAGATGATAACGACCTTCTATGGAAATCATATGGCATATTCCAAGCAAACGATTTAGGAATAATTGATCTTTCTAAACAATCTCCTTCAGAAGGTTCTTATCAGGGTGTCGATCCAATGGGCCTTTTTTGGTCTATGCAACACGAATCAAATCAAAATAGCTCTGCATTTAAAATTGAAAATGCCAGTCTTCCTTCAGTGGGACCCATCCATTATCATCCTCTAAATAAGCAATCGTTTTATATAGGAGGAACAATTGCATGCGATCAGCATGCAAGTTTAGATTCATGGAATAAATTGATTGCCTTTTTTCAAAGAACTTTACAAGAAGAAAACATATGAAAACTCTTTATTTATTTCTTATTACACTCACTTCTCTTCTTGTTGCTGAGCCACGTGCTGTTGTCTTTGATTACGGAGGGGTTTTAGCTGTTTCTGATCTAAAAATTGTCGATCAATTTGTATGTGAAAGCTTAAATCTAACTACAACCGAATTGAAATGCAGCGCAGCGCAAGAAAGAAGGGAATCAATTAAAAACGGAGTGCCTCAAGTGAACTTTTGGGTGGAATATGCTAAAGCAAGAGGAATTGAATTGTCTGATGGTTGGAAAAAAAAATTTAATCAAATACTAGAAGGTTCATTGGGGATTAATTTTGAAATGTTTAACTTGATCAATGAACTAAAAAGACGAAAGGTTGTAGTCTGCCTTCTTTCAAATATTGGGAAAGTGTCAGCTCATACAATAAATCAATTCGGGTATTATAGACCTTTTGATCACTGTCTTCTTTCTTGTGAAATGGGTGTAGCAAAACCGAATGTTAAAGCATACCAAATTTTGGTAGAGAAAATAGGAGTTCCTCCAGGTGATATTGTGTTCTTTGATGATTTACAAAGAAATATAGATGCTGCCAAAAAAGCGGGCCTTGATGCAGTTTTATTCGAATCTCCGGAACAAGTGCGTGACGTTCTTAAGAGGAAGAGGCTTTTGTAAGGGTTATCTATTATTGTGCTAACTTTTTTTAGAAGAAAAGAGACCAAAGCCGTTTGTTCCCGCGAAGTAGCCAAAACAAGTTCCCATGCAAGCTCCAAATACTACATCGCAAGTCCAATGTCTTTTACTCAAATAGCGGCTAAGTCCAGTAAGCGCTGCGAGAAAAAAAAGAGTTGTGCGAATCGTTGTTTTTCTAAATTGGTTCTCTTCAGTCTGAGAAACTGCTAAGTAAAACCCTGCACCAAAAAAAGCAGCTGTTGCATGACCAGAGGGAAAGGAGTCCAAGCTTTTTCCATTAGGACGCCGTATGTGAGTTAGATATTTTATTGAATCGATTGCTATTTGTTGAACTGCCGCTGTCACTAAAAATTGCTTGCTTTCGGAGGAGAGCCCTTTTCCATTAGCATAACCTAAAGCAAAAACAGGTATAGCCCACTGAGCTATATCTCCAAACTTTCGAAGAAGATCTACGCCTTGTCCAGCCGTGATAGGCATTAGGTTTCTGCATCCAGGGTAATCACATTAGATGCGGGTAGCTCAATTTCCGGCATCATAGCTAGACTTGTACGATAGGGCGTTATCGTAGGTTTTTGCGTCGGCTTAGCTCTTCTCGCTGCAGCATCAGCTGGTCGCATCATTTCAAATTTGAAAAGAGCAAGAGAGATCTCTTCTTTAATTCGAAGACTTAAGGAGTCGAAAAGAGTAAACGCTTCGTGTTTAAATTCGAGAAGAGGATCTTTTTGTCCAATAGCACGTAGGTGTACTTCTGTACGTAGGTGATCAATATTGAGAAGGTGTTCTTGCCAGAGCTGATCAACATGATGAACGAGAAGATTTCGTAAAATTTCTGAAAGAATGGCTTCAGGTTCTTGTTTTTGTGAAGATGGTGCAAAAGCTTCTTGGATCTCTGCAATCACAGAAATTTCATGAGAGATCTTTTTGTTAAAGGCTGCGAGAACCTTTTGTATAGCTTTGCTTTCGATTTCATTTACATCAGAATAGTCGCTATCAAATTCTTCCGCATCAAAAGTAATGGGGAATTGAGACATGAGCCATTCGCGATACCCTTCCGGATTCCAGCCCCCTTCTATGGATCTACTGATGAAATATTTTTTGCTCATCTGTTCGCATACAGATTCAAGAACTTGATCTGCGATGCCCTTTGTGTCATTAGAATGTAAAATGTCATTGCGAAATGCGTAGATTTCACTTCGCTGTTTGTTCATTACATCATCGTATTCAAGAGTGTGCTTACGCATAGTATAATTGCGCTGCTCTACTCTTTTTTGCGCAGTTTCAA
>DAIEPN010000013.1 GCA_027348355.1 Chlamydiota bacterium
AATTTTTCTCCAAATGACACCAAACTTCTTTCTACTGTATAACAAACAACATGTAAAGAAATAGTTTTAATTTCGAATTTACAATTTAATTCAATTCAAAAAAATCAATGAATTTGAAATATTAACTTGTTCTAATTAGAAAGACTATATTTACTTGGATTATTTTTTTCTGTGTAATTTTATGGGTTCACTTTCTGGCTATGCATATGATACTTATTTGTCTTTAGGAAGTCAGGCGACCCAATCAATTTGAGAAAACTCCGAAGCCCTCTCTCAAATGACAAATGGAAAAAACAGAAAACTAGTAGAGTCCGTTAAAGCAAAAATTCGAGAGCTCATAAGACTTATAAAAAAAATTAAAGAATTAAAAGAGAAGAAGTCATCTCAAACCACCGTCCATACGTACATTGTTGAGCTCAGGGCTTTAGTAGAAGACTACGCAAGGCCGCAAGAAGATATAATCAGACATCTCGCAGAGATGGACAAATCAGATTCTAATAGCCAAGAGGCTGAGAAAGGCTACATCTTCTTAGAATACATCGTCTTGCCAGTAATTCGAAAAGCTCTGAACGATGCCACTGAAGAATTCGGATCTGAATTTTGGGAAAAAATCCCTCTTAAAATCGATGGAGAGTTTATTAAAAGAGTGCATGAAGGTTCTATAATTTCATAGAAGAAATAGGAATTTTGCTACTCATTTTCAGTTTGCATCAAATTAATTCACTACATACAATTCCTTCTCAAAAATAAGGAGTTAAGTTATGTCATTTGCTGCTCATTTTCATACTTTCATTGAAAAATACAACGTTTTGCAAGGCCCAACAAAACAAGTAGATACCTATCTTAAAAATCACCCAAACCTTTACAAAGCCACACTCCTTGCAAATCATGTGTTCCGTGCAGCATCTATGTCAGCTTTCCACAAAGTTCTTCCCTACTCTACCCCAATAAATACCTCTCTATGTTTTGGAGGATCTCTGTTCTATCGCCTGTCTGTTGAAACAAATTGCGCGTATAAATTTGCTATGCCGGCTTTTGCTGGCTCTATTGCCTTGCCTGCGGGAAAAGAAGCCCTGACCAACTTACTTACTGGAGTAGCATTCGCCTCCAGGAGTAAATTCGTATCAACACTTGTCTCATTGATCCCCGTAACAGCCTATGTCACGTACATAGCTCTTACAGTCAGTTATGATGTGGATAATAAATGCAAAACATCAAAAAAATAAAATTCAATCTTATAATACAAATATTTTTGAATTGAACTTGACCTATCTTGTTGAAACAATAACAACACCTTTTTGATCAACTAGAACAGAATTTTCGGCTTGGGCTACAAGTCCATGTGCCTCTTCTATCAAAGGACCGTAGCCTGCAATAACCCCTCTTTGAAGAAGCTCTGAAATGGCCTCTGTTACCTCTGAAAGGGATAGGTCCTTTCCGACTAAGTCGTGGATCGCAAAAGGAAGTCCTTGGAAGGTTTTTATTTTCACTAAAAGCCTTTTAGAGCTAGCAAGTTTTACAGGACTGGACGTAATAAAAGAAAAAATAGCTGGGATCCCACCTTCATAAATCATCCCCTTGCCACTGGTTGCAAAAGGTTCGATTGCAAATGTCATTCCGGGTTTAATCACTCCTCTTGATCCATCATCATAATTGGGGATATTCGGTGGAGTATGAATTCGATATAACCCAAGGCCGTGGCCTGCTAAATTTCTTATCGGCTTAAACCCCCTTGAAATGATCGTCTCTTCAATCACCTTACCAATCTGCCGGATTTCTAATCCGACTTTAACAATTTGCTCAGCTGCAAAGAGCGCAGCTTCCGCTGCATCAATGAGACCTTGATTCTTTCCTGATAAGTCAATGGTAACTGCGCAGTCGCCAATTGCTCCATTATAACAGACCCCTACATCTAACTTAACCACCTCAGATCCAAAAATAATATCTTCATGAGGCTGAGGCAAATAGTGCGCTGCAACATGATCGAGTGCGATCTGCGGAGGAAAGGCTGGTATTGCACCAAGCTGAGTGATCCTTTCATTAATCTGCAAGATCACATCGTTGTAAGAAGCTCCCGTTTTGATCAAAGACTTGCCAAATGCCCTTACTTCCTTTGCAATTGATCCGGCCTTAAGAAAATTTTGTTTATATTTTTCATTCATTCTTTTTCTAGCATCCTATCATTTAATTTATCGATTCATTTTGCATGAAGAGGATAGTTTTTCTCAAATTCGATCTTTACTAAAAACATAGATAATGGGTCTATTCAACCACTACCCACCCCTCCACTCTCATTTTTATCGATTTTGCAAGTACATTCTCTGGATCTTCCAGCAAAAGAGCTTCAGCCTCACAAAGGGCATCATCAAACCTCATTTGACTATAATACACCTCAGCCCTTCCTATACGAGCAATTTGATAATTCGGATTTCTTTCCAAAACAAAATTCATATCTTCAAGAGCTTTCTCATAATTTTGTAAACGTCGATGCACCTCGCCCCGAAGTACACGAGTAGAGAGCAATTCAGGATTCTCTCTTAAAAAATAATCGAGATCTTGTAAAGCTGAAGTAAACTCCGCATAGATACAATAGATCTCAACCCTTGTTGAGCGAACAACGTTATAGCTAGGATCAGTTTGCAAAACAATATTTGCATCGGTAAGAGCTAAGTTCAGCCTGTTTAGCTTAGAATAAGCATACACTCGTACTGAGAGAGCGAGTAAATTCGAGTGATCAGTTTGTAAAACTCGATTTGCATCTTCTAATGCGTTATTTGGCAGATCTTGCTGCCTAAATATATCAGCCCTTACAACTAGAGCAGCTATATGGTCTGGATCTCTATCCAAGACAAAATTCAGATCCTCCAAAGCCAGATCAAGCTGATCTGTAAGCCAATAAACCTCTCCTCGTACGGTACGAGCAAATACGTCATCTTGGTCTATTTTTATTGCCAAATTTACATCTTGTAAGGCCTGGTCAAATAAAAATTGCTGAGAATAAGCTCTTCCTCTTTCTCCTAAAGCGAAGATATTTTCAGGAAGTTTGTCCAAAACTGCATTCAAATCTTTTAAAGCAAGATCAAACTCTCCTAAACGCCTATAGGCTTCTCCTCTTTTTGCAAGAAGGGAAAGCTCATTTGGGTCTATAATCAAGCCTCTTGAAAACTCTGCTAATGCTAGTCCTAGCTCATTTTCAAGAAGATATCTTTCTCCATTTTCAAGAAATGAAAAAGTGGAATGAGTGAAGGAAGGGGAACTAGGATTAAAAGCTAGAGAATGTAGCACAAGATCCCTCCTAACAGGATAAGATTTTACTTTTGAAGAAATAGGTACACAATGGTTATTGCTAGGATGATTACACTAATTTATTTAGCGAATGAAAAACGAATAAATCAACTACACGATAGAGCAATTTGATTTTTTAATAGATGTACGTTTTGAAAAGCACAACTTTACCCACTCCCATAACCTGATGAAAATGGGCAATCATGTAACCTAGCCCTTGCTCATTTTCTTTTCTTGTTTTTTAGCTTTTTTCTCTTTAGCTGTAAGCATAGGTTTTTTCTTTTCATCTTTACGATGTTTTACTACTTCTTTAGTCATATAAAACTCCCAGTTATAGTATTCATATAAACAACTTTATCTTGCACATTGAGAAAAATATAGCATAGACCAAATGTTCTCGCAATAATAAAATATTGAATTTTCAAGTGAGAGTTCTGATTTCAATACACATCTATAAAATTATTTTGATGCTTATCTCGAAGTCTTGTATTCCTCGAATCAATGTAACAAACCATCTCGAGAAGAGTGAGTCTTTGCTCATACATGGAAAAAAACCTTTGATCTGATTCAATCGTAGCCGTCCCATTTTCCTTAGAACAATGAAAAATTCTATCTACGCCAAGGATCAGACCTACATGAGCTATCCCTTTTTGTCCTTTTATATTTTTTACAAATACGAGGTCCCCTACCTGAGCTCTTTCTCTTTCAATACAGAAAGCTTCCCATTGTCCAAAAGACAGGAGATAGCGTGGCATATCTCCTATGAACGTAAGAGGAATTTCAATTCCAAGAGCGCTTTTAAAGATATAGTGAATTGAAGTGAGACAATCAGTAACAGAGGGGCCCTCCTCTAGAGGAGGTTTTCTACGGTAAGTTGTTCCGAAAACAAGCTTAGAGGCAGCGTTTTCCAGATTTTGCGGTGATCCTGTAACATATCTAAAGACATAAACTTTGAACAAATACCTCCTTTTGTAAAAGATGTTTACTATTGTACAAAAAAACAAAAAAACTTCCATGGATTTTAGAAATAAAATCGCTTGTTTGATTCTTCTAAAATTTTTTCTCCGCAGCTACTATGAATAGGCAAAAGAGTTTCTGAGGATATAAAATAGTAGTTGCCTTCTTTGATAAATATAGATTAGAAGCTGGCTATGCCTTTGAGTCATACTCACTTTTTTTTTCATGAGCTACACAGTTCACTTTTAGCGGTCTTTTTCAAAACCCGATAAAAGTTCCACTCGACCCTTTTCAATTTCGTAGTATGCAGATTGAATGGCAAGCTGTCCTTTTTCAATTAAATTAGATAGCGCAGGCTGGTTTTTTAGTCTATCTACAACTAGTTCCAAGTTCGCTTTCACCGCATTTTCTACTGGATCTCCAGGCATACCTTTGGATTTTTCAAGAGCTGAGGAAATATGAGGATATAAAGTTTCATCAATATTTCCCTCCATTACAGATCGTACTGCCCCACAATTTTGATGCCCAAGCACTAGAATCATGGGAACATGCTGCTGCTCAGTTAAAAAATCAATCTTGTTTAGCTCTATAGGACCTACTGCGTTACCAGCTACACGGATCACAGCTAGGCTACCTGGTTCCTGATCGAAAATAGCTTCTGGGGCCACATGTGAATGAGAGCAACACATATTGCAACAAATAATAATAGCAAAAGGATCTTGTTGTAAGATTGGTTCTTGGGGATGGCCGGTTCTATCTAAATAAAGAGATTTTCCTTCAACAAAACGCTCGTTTCCATCCATCAACTTTTGTAGAGCATTCCCAGGTGTATAGGCAGTGCTGCTGCTTCTCCACATAAATGTACCATATCCCAATAAAACAAGGACTGCAACTAAACATAACACTCTCGCCATCCGCAGCATTTTATGCTCCTATATGCAATTGATCTAAAACCTTCTTATACCGAGTAAGGTTTTTATTCTCAAAAGTAAACTTATTAAGAAAAAATCTATATTTTCGATTGTAGATATGACTCACAAGTATTTTTTTATTTTTATCAGAGTTCTTTCTAATATCTAAAAAACCAGAATGTATTTTTTATTCTAGACAATGGAATCTACTTCATGTAAATAAGAAAATCTTGAGGAATTAGTCTCTAAACTGAGTCAACCTTAATTATTTCTCTTAAGGAACTGAAGCATGAAAAAGAAAATTAAGCTCGCATGTCTCATTCTGCTTATTCTGGCAGCCTCTGTACTAACTGTACGGTTTTTTCTAACCAACGAAATTGTTATGTTCGACACGAAGGGACTTATAGCACTGAAAGAACGTAATCTACTCATTATCTCGACATTACTCATGTTGATTGTAGTGATCCCTGTATTCATTCTTACCTTTGTCATTGCTTGGAAGTATAGAGCAAGTAACACCAAGGCGAAATATTCTCCGGAATGGGACTTAAATATTCTGGCTGAAGCTATATGGTGGGGCGTCCCTTTTTTGATCATTATTGTGCTATCTGTCATTACATGGATAAGCAGTCACGAGTTAGATCCATATAGACCTCTTGATTCCGAAAAAAAACCCGTTACGATCCAAGTTGTTGCCCTCCAGTGGAAATGGCTATTTATCTATCCTGAACAAAATATTGCGACAGTGAATTATTTTCAATTTCCCGAACAAACCCCGATTAATTTTGAAATTTCGGCAGAAGCCCCCATGAACTCTTTTTGGATTCCGCAGCTTGGAGGACAAATTTTTGCGATGCCTGGAATGAGGACCAAACTCCACTTAATTGCCGATGAGGTCGGAGAATATAGAGGTTCTTCAGCGAACTTAAGCGGAAAGGGTTTCTCCGGAATGACGTTTATGGCGAAGGCCCTTTCTGAAACAGATTTTACAAGTTGGGTAGAGTCAATGCAGCAATCTCCAAATGAGCTTACCCTAGATCTGTATAATAAACTGGCCAAACCAAGCGAAAATCATGGAAACGAATCCTACGTACTCAAAGCAGACGGCCTATTTGACCACATCGTGATGAAATATATGATGTATACACCAGGAATGAAAGGTGTGGACGTAGAAAGATTGGAGAATGAACCAAGTCATAAGTAGGAAGAAATTGACCGCAATTACAAGCAGGAAGTGATATGTTCGGAAAATTAACTCTTGATGCCTTCAAGCATGATCTAGTGGCAATGGGCGGAGTCCTTATGATGACCCTTGCCGGTATCGTTGTTGTAGGTCTTTTATTTTATTATAAGCGTTGGAAATGGCTTTGGAACGAGTGGATCATCTCTCTCGACCCGAAAAGAATTGGCGTGATGTACTTTGTTATTGTTCTTTTAATGCTCGTTAAAGGAGTGATTGATGCCGCTATGATGCGTGCGCAGCAGGCTATGGCAGTTGGTGAAGCCGCGGGCTTTATATCAGCTGACCACTTCCAACAGGTTTTTACAGTTCATGGCACGATCATGATCTTCTTTGTAGGAATGGGAATTATATTCGGTATGATGAATTTGGTTATTCCTCTACAAATCGGGGCCAGGGATGTTGCCTTTCCTTTTCTGAACTCTCTTGGTTTCTGGTTATTTTTTGCAGGATCCATGCTTGTCAACCTATCGCTTGCAATCGGTGAATTTTCTCCGGCCGGATGGCTCGCTTATCCCCCACTCGCCGGTATTGAATATAACCCAGGAGAAGGAGTGGACTATTGGATATGGACTTTGCAGATCGCGGGGATTGGAAGCTTACTTTCAGGAATCAACTTCATAGTTACGATCTTTAAAATGCGATGCCATGGAATGACACTTATGAAAATGCCCTTATTCGTTTGGAGTTGTCTATGTTCACTAGTTCTTGTACTGTTTGCTTTTCCAATCTTAACTGCAACACTTGGTCTGCTCTCTTTGGATCGTCTCCTAGGCATGCATTTCTTTACTGCAGATTTTGGAGGCAACCCAATGATGTATATCAACCTGATTTGGGCATGGGGCCATCCTGAAGTTTATATTCTCGTCCTCCCTGCTTTTGGAATTTTTTCTGAAGTGGTAGCAACTTTTTCCCATAAGCGACTTTTTGGTTATGTCTCCATGGTTTGGGCTCTTATCGCGATTACTTTTCTGTCTTTTATCGTTTGGGTACACCACTTTTTCACTATGGGAGCGGGAGCAAATGTAAATGCTTTCTTCGGTATCATGACAATGGTAATCGCTGTACCAACTGGTGTAAAAATATTTAACTGGCTCTTTACCATGCTTAGAGGAAGAGTTGTTTTTACCACTCCCATGCTGTGGTTTCTAGGCTTTGTGATTACCTTTACAGTCGGTGGGATGACAGGAGTTCTCATGTCTGTGCCTGCAATCGATTTTCAGGTCCACAATAGTTTGTTCTTAGTCGCTCACTTCCATAATGTGATTATTGGAGGGGTCGTCTTCGGATTTCTTGCTGGTTTTACTTACTGGTTCCCTAAGATCATGGGCTTTAAACTAAATGAAAAACTTGGTAGATATGCCTTTTGGTGTTGGCTTGTTGGATTTTTTACAGCCTTTATGCCTCTCTACCTCTTAGGTTTTATGGGGGCTACAAGACGCTTAGACCATTATCAAGCTGCAACCGGATGGCGGCCTTTATTCATCACAGCAGGTATAGGTGTTTTTCTTATTTTATGCGGCATTGGGTTTCAGATCCTACAGCTTATTGTAAGTATCAAAAACCGTAAAAAGAACATGGACACTACCGGAGACCCCTGGCATGGAAGAACTCTCGAATGGGCAACTGCTTCCCCTCCTCCTTTTTATAATTTTGCAATTATTCCTGAAGTAACTGAACGTGATCCATTTTGGGGCATGAAACACTCTAAAGATCATAAAATCGAAAAACACAAATATCAAAAGATCCACATGCCAAGGAACACACCTATGGGCATGTACATTGCGGCATGGAGCTTTCTCTTATGCTTTGGTTTAATCTGGCATATTATGTGGCTTGCGGCTGCAGGGCTCATTGGCGCAGTGGTCTTTATGATCATTCGCCTAGCCGATAAAGATACGGAATACTATGTACCTATTGCAGAGATAGAAAAAATTGAAAAACAACACTCAAATAGGAAGCGATACATATGACAAGATCTGTAGCAATCGAGCATCCAGAAACTCCCGATACCCATCAGGACACCTATTCTAAAACAGTCTTTGGATTCTGGGTTTATTTAATGACTGATTGTATTTTATTTGGAACCCTCTTTGCAACCTATGCGGTACTCCATAATAAAACCTTTGGAGGACCCTCTGCAGGTGAATTATTTGGGCTGCCCTTTGCTTTAACAGAAACCTTACTTCTTTTGACCAGTAGCTTTACTTGCGGACTTGCAATGCTAGAAGTTGTTCGTTTTCACAAAAAAAGGGCATTCACACTTTTTGTAATCACCTTCTTGCTAGGGGCTGGTTTCTTAGGAATGGAAATTACCGAATTTGCTCACCTGGTGCATGATGGAAACAGCTGGCAAAGAAGCGCCTTTTTATCAGCTTTCTTCACTCTTGTTGGAACACATGGTCTGCACATTACAAGCGGTTTATTATTTATCATTGTCCTGATGGCACAGCTCTTGCGATGGGGTATTACCCCAGTTACTATTAAAAGGCTCATGTGCCTGAGCCTATTTTGGCACTTTTTAGACGTTGTTTGGATTTTTATCTTTACCTTTGTGTATTTGATGGGGGCTATTTAGTATGAAAAACAAAACACACCACATCGATCCAAGCCAGACACATTCCCTCGGAAACTATAAGACATACACAGTTGGGTTTATCATATCTCTTGCCTTGACCATGGCTTCCTATTTCGTGGTAGTTGAACACGTGTCCACAGGCTGGGTTATCTTGACAACTCTTATGGGCCTCGGTGTTACCCAAGCATTTATCCAACTTGTATTTTTCCTTCATCTAGGCAAGGAGTCTAAACCCGATTGGAATCTGATCACCTTCTTTTTTATGGCCCTTGTCCTCGTCATCATCGTGATCGGCTCTCTTTGGATCATGTATCACTTAGAGGAGCGCACAATGCCTCCTATGGACCATAAACATATGATGCAACATGAGAGCATGTAGCTGTTATGATCAAAACTTATTTAAACCTGACAAAACCTGGCATTATCTTTGGCAATGTAATCACAACAGCTGCAGGATTTGCCTTAGCATCGAAAGGACATTTCAACTTCGGATTATTTTTAGCAACTCTTCTTGGCATTTCTCTCATTATTGCGTCAGCATGTGTATTTAATAATTACATCGATCGTGTTGCCGATGAAAAGATGATTAGGACAAAAAATCGAGCTCTTGTCAAAGGATCTGTTTCTATACGAAGCGCGATCCTATTTGGAATTTTTCTCGGACTGCTTGGTATTTTTACTTTAAGCTACTATACGAACCTTTTGACAGTACTTGTTGCCTTCACAGGCTTTTTTGTTTACGTGGTTTTATATAGCAATTTGAAATACCGCTCTATTTATGGAACTCTTGTCGGAAGTGTTGCAGGAGCCATTCCACCTGTTGTCGGGTACTGCGCAGTCAGTCACATCTTTGATACTGGAGCTTTTATCCTATTTTTACTGATCGCACTATGGCAAATGCCTCATTTCTTTGCCATTGCTATGTATAGATTCGATGACTACGCCGCGGCGTCCATCCCCGTTTTACCAATTATAAAAGGTGTCCATACAACAAAGATCCATATGCTGCTTTATATTATAGCCTTTACTCTAACTTCCCTTATGCTCACAGTGCTTGGATATACGGGATATGGGTATCTCGCTATTACGGGCCTGGCCAGTCTTACATGGCTTGTTCTATGTATAAAAGGTTTTACAATTGGAGATGACAAGCTTTGGGCGCGGAGCATGTTTCGTTTTTCCCTTATCGTTGTCATAGCCCTTAGTGCTATGATTGCAGTTGATGTTGTAAAAGATCCCAAAACTTCCGTGATCGCGCTTATGCAAGATACGTAAAGTTCTTTTACTTTGGAAAATAAGAGTATATGTCCGAAAATATAAGATCTATCTTCCATCAACTTATAAACAAACAGACTCATCGGACACTAAAAAAACGTAACTGGAAACCATCATGTTAGAAAAACTTAAAAAATACCCAGTTCCCATCATTATCGTTTTTATTTGGATAGGTTTTGTCTGCTCTATCAGTTTTATGGAAGCTTGGGTCAAGTTCCAAGCAGAAAATATAACTCTCCCAATTGGACTAAGCATTGGACGAGTTGTATTTGGTGCACTTAACAAAGTGGAGTGGGCCTTTGCCATCATCATATTGACTCATCTGACATTTTGTAGAGATCGGGTCAAATTTCGCGATCTCATTTATTATATTGTAGCTGTCACCTTCCTCATACTACAAACTTTTTGGCTACTTCCTTCTCTAGATGCAAGAGTTGAAATCCTTCTGCAAGGAGGAAGCATCCCCCCTTCCCCCCTTCATTTTTTTTACATAGCTATGGAAACTCTTAAAGTTGTTTTCCTCTTCATTTTTGGGAGTAAACTTTTTCGATA
>DAIEPN010000036.1 GCA_027348355.1 Chlamydiota bacterium
TAAAACACCTGTAAAGCTTAAAAAATTCTCAGCTGCAATCACTTGGCCCCTTTGCTTATTGGGGCTTGTAATTTGTATAAAAGATTCAAGGGGAACAATAAAAAAGCCTCCGCACATTCCTAGAAGGATAAGGGAGAGAACTACAAGAATGACGGCATGATTAAAAATGAGTAGATTTAAGAAGAGCAGGCTCATGCCAAAGCACGCCATGCAGCTTATTCCAAGGTTTGGATGGTCTTTCGAAATCTTGCCAGATAGAACAGCGCCCAACGCAATTCCTATGGCGGTTGAAAGGAAAAGATATCCGCCGGCTACTTCGCTCATCCCTAAAGATTGTATGGCAAAAGGGATGATATTGAGCTGTGTGAAAGCTCCAACAAACAGAAAGTAGCCAGCTGCAATTAAAGTGATAAGAAGTCTGTCCGTTTTTGCGCAGAAGGTAAGGGTTTGATAGATTTCTTTAATAAAAAGTAGATTAAATTTCTTTTCTGAGCCTTGAGGAAAAGTTTTAGGAATCTTTAAAGAGGCGAGAAGGCCTACAATCGCGACTAGCAGGCAAAAACTAGCGGCAATGACAAAGTTTTTATTAATGAACTCTGTAATGAAAGATGCCAAAAAGGTCCCTAAAATAATGGCAAGATAGGTGAACGAGGTGATAATTCCGTTGGCCTTTGTTACGCTTTCTTTGGAAACAAGCTCGGAGATGATTCCGTATTTGGAAGGACCAAAGATGGCACTATGAGTAGATAAGAAAAAAAGCAGCGTGTAACTTCCCCAAACGCTTTTGTAATAGAAAGCAAAAAGGGCAAGGATCATAATAGTCATTTCGGCGACTTTCATGACAACGAGCATTTTTTGTTTGCTTATGCGGTCGGCTAAGATACCGGCCGAAGATGAGAAAAAGAGATAGGGAAGGACAAAAATAGTTCCTGCAGCAGAGAGAATGTTGTTTGCTTCTGCTTGACCGAGCGTGCTAATAAGTAGAAAGATCATGAAAAATTTGTAGAGATTGTCGTTTAGCGCGCTGCAAAATTGGGTGATATTGAGAGACCAGATGGCTCCGATTGAAGCTTTATAGGAATCAAACGGACTTCGTATGAAATTTTTGCACTTATTAAGCAAAGACATTGTATTTTTTTGGGTTATAAAATAAGGCTTTATATCACCCAAGATGGGTAATTTTTTATAATTCTTCAACTACATTTTTGAGATGGTTACGATTTCAGAGCTAGCAAATAATTGTCTTGAGAAAAAACTAGTTTGCTTTTTTAGCAACCAGGTTGAAACCCTTTTGTCTCTTCTGCAAAAAAATCTATTTAACTCAGTTAGCCATCCTCTAAAAAAAAGAATGGTCATTGTTCCGGATCTAACGTTAAAAAGATACCTTCTTCAAAAACTTGCTGATACCTCTTCAGCAAAAATTGTTTCCGGGCTTGAAATTGTTTCTCTTTCCCAGGCAATGGAGCAGTTTCTTTTGGCTGATGAAAAGTTCTCTGAAAAGAAGGAACCATCTATGCAGGAGCTTTCTTTCTGTATAGAGGATCAAATCAAACAAATCTTTGCAAATTGGAATTCCTTATCGGAAAATGAACGGGATCTTTTTTCTCCTCTTCTTATGTATTTTCATCTCTCAGAAGAAGAGGGAAAGATCACGTTTACCGAATCTCGTTATGCTATTCGACTTCCTACACTTTCAGATCATGTAAGTCATGTATTTACTCAATATGGAACCTTTGGCAGTACCTTTATTAAAGCGTGGCTTGAGAAAAAAGGGTGGCAGCAAGAGATTTGGAAGGGAATTTTTTCTGAAAAATCGTTATGGACGTACCCTTCACGATTTCTTGAATCTCTGACCCCTCCTTCTTTTGAAATTTATCTTTTTCATTTTTCTTTTATTCCGAAGGTATACATAGAGTTTTTTACCAAATGTGACGCAGTTGTATATCAGCTCTCCCCATGTAGTGTTTTTTGGGAAGATTTTTATAGCGATTCTCAGTCGACTTTTTTACTCAGGTCTATGCCAAGTCAGCTTGATGTAGAAGAGTTTACTCTTCATGTCAGTAAACAAAATCGCTTTCTGGCCAATATGGGAAGGCTTGATAAAAAATATTTTTCTCAGCTTTCGAAAGATGTGGTAAGCTATGACTTTTACCTCCCCACTTCCTTGACAGCGAATAGTTTACTTTCAAATTTGCAAAACGATCTTCTTACTGCGAAAGAAAAACCAATAGAAGCGAGAGAAATTTCTGATGAATGTTCTATTGAACTGCATGTTGCAACAAATCGATATAGAGAATTAGAAATTTTACGTGATAGGATTACTGATCTTTTGGCAAGGCATCAAAGAGATGAAAAACCTCTTGCTCCCGAAGATGTGATGGTCTTTGCTCCAGATATATCTTTATATGAATCCTATCTCTCTATGGTTTTTTCAGAAGGAGAAAGTCCTTTTTCTTATTCCATTGCAGATGGAAAGAGAATTTCACAAAGTTCTTTTTTACAAGGATTTCAACATCTTATTTCTCTTCCTAAAGAAAGATTTTCTAAAAAAGCAGTTGAAAAATTGTTCTCGTTTACGAGTTTTTTAGAGAAATTTTCCTTATCACAAGATGATGTATCTTTGCTTAGAAAATGGTTTGAAAGGCTTCATATCGATTGGGGACTAGATGATTTTCAAAGAGAAGAGATATTTCGAAAAGAATATGAAAATGATTTTGCGTTACCTAAACGAGAGAAGGTGCGCACCTGGAAATATGCTTTAGACCAACTTCTTTTTGGAACGGGAGTGATCCCTTGTGAAACGGAGGCTTTTTATTCCGAAAATTGGCCTTTTCCGATTGCGGAAGTGCAGATAGAAAAAGTAGATCTTTTAGGAAAATTATATAGGGTCATTCTTTCTCTAGAAGAGTCTCTAGGACCCATTTATAATGATGTGGAGATGAAGATCGAGGATTGGATGCATTATCTTCTTTCTCTAGCAGAAAAA
>DAIEPN010000054.1 GCA_027348355.1 Chlamydiota bacterium
CCCCTCTCATCATCCCAGAGCTCGCCATTCACTTGAATAGGGAAGTCAATGAAAAAGGTCTCATCATTAATAAACAAGAACACCTTTGTGCACTCGCAACACTCATCGATGACCCAGAAAAGCAGAAAAATTATTTAGAAACCTTGCTGCGCAAGCATGTATTCTTTACGAAATTGGTCGCTTTTGATTTGTTTCTAATCCCTTTAGAATCTCCTCGAAGGATTGGAATGCAAGGAGAAATGATCGCATCATATCGTCTAGATAACCTGTCTAGCGCACATGCTTGCGCAAAAGCTTTGCTTGCAGCCGGAGAAACATCTGATGAACAAACCGTTCAAATGGCAATTTTTTGTGACCATGAAGAAATCGGCTCTTCTACAAGACACTCCCCTCCGAGCTTTCTCTCCGATGTGCTAAAAAGGATCTTCCTCTGTACGGAAAGTACTGAGCAGGAGTACATACAAAGTAAGAAACATTCTTTCTGCGTATCTGTAGATGTAGCCCACGCTTTTCATCCCTCTTATTCAGAAAAATATGATCTAAATCACTCTCCCTTACTTGGACAGGGAATTGTGCTCAAAACAAATGCAAATCAGCGCTATGCAAATGATGCCCTCTCCCTCTCTCAGATTATGTGCTTATGCCAAAAAAACTCACTCCCTTTTCAATCCTATGTAAACCGTTCCGATATTTCAGGTGGAAGCACACTCGGGCCACTCATTGCTGAAAATATTGGGATACGCACTTTAGATATAGGGGTGCCTCTCCTCTCTATGCACTCCTCAAGAGAAGTAATAGCCTGCCAAGACCATTTTACTATGTGCTCGCTACTTCAGCGTGTCTTAGAAGGAACTGATTCTCATGTCTTCAACTAACCCTCATTTTGAGAACAAAACTGTTTACGAACATGTGAAAGAAGCCCGTAATAAAGGACTTTATGCGAGCATGGAAACCCATGGAGTAGAAATGCCTGGGCGCTACGCTGCAGGACTTGACAGTGCAAAAGATACAGCAATAACGTTGCAGCTTCTTTTTGTTGTCATGTCAGCCTTGTCCTTATCCTTAGGTCAAATTTTTCTAGGGACATTCCTATTTTCGATTGGTTGGCTTATTTGGAAGACCGGAAGAAGTGCTCTTCTTGGTTGGTCAAGGCTCGAGAGATTGCATCGATTGATCGAGGAAGAAAGATGGGAAATTGAGCATCATAGAGCGCAAGAAAGAGAGGAGCTCACCGTTCTTTATCAAATGAAAGGATTTAAAGGAAAACTTCTAGAAGAGGTCATCGATGTACTGATGGCGGATGATAATAGACTTCTTCAAGTTATGCTTGAAGAAGAGCTAGGATTACAACTAGAGGTCTATGAACATCCTCTCAAACAATCCTTAGGAGCTGCAATTGGTGTACTTGTAAGCTCTGGAATATTTTTTCTAGCTCTTTGCATCCCTGTTTTTTATGCAACCTATCTAGCCTCTTTTATCATTATTGCATCTTGCTGCTATTTTGAAGCTAAAAAACAAAAAAACGAAGTCCCTTCTGCTATTATTTGGACTATAGCGATCAGCGCCCTAGCACTTTCGATTGCCTACCTTATTTCAAAAGTGCACCTATGAGCTCATCTTATTTCCCTTATATTTTTGATGAGTTTTTCGCTTCAGGCAAAGAAGAAGCGATCAGCCCATTTTTGACAAAAGAATCAAAAAATTGGGGGAAAAACCTCTCGCTAAAAGCAGCTATCATCTCGGCTTTCTTTTTATTATTTTCTTTTCTCTCTACTTTTTTGCTCCCTCCTCTTTCTCCTATTTTTTTAATTTTAGTCTATTTCTTATCAGGTACACCAGCTCTCATTGCCACCTTAGAAGATTTGAGAAATTTGGAAATCAATATTGATGTTCTCATGACACTTGCTGCCCTTTTATCCGTACTGATTGGAAGTAGTCACGAAGGAGCTCTTCTTCTTGTGCTTTTTGAAATCTCCGGTGCACTAGAAAAAACTGTGACTGTAAAAACAAAAAGTGCGCTACAAACTCTCCATAAGTTATCTCCTAAAACCGCTTTTATCGTGGACGAAGAGGGTAAAGTTTTTGAAAAATCAGTTAAAGATATTCCGATCGGCACTCGTATTCTTGTCAAAGCTGGAGAAGTGGTTCCCCTTGATGGAAAAATCATCGAAGGATCTACGTATGTGAATCTCGTTCACCTTACAGGAGAAAGCACTCCTATTCCTAAAAAAATCGGAGATGAAATTCAAGCAGGTGCAAATAATATTGATGGAAGCCTGCTCATTAAAGTAGAAAGGTCTAATAAGGATTCTACATTAAGCCGTATCATCGAACTGATTACACAGGCGAATGATTCAAAGCCGAAACTACAAAGATGGCTAGATAGATTTGGAAAAACGTACGCCTCGACAATCATCTTCCTCACTTTTTGTTTTGCGATTTCTCTTCCCTTTATTTTTTCGATCCCTTTTTTAGGAACGGAAGGAGGGATTTATAGAGCTCTCACATTTTTAGTTGCAGCTTCACCTTGCGCCCTTATTTTAGCGACCCCGACAGCCTATTTAAGTGCAATCAGCAGCTGTGCTAAAAAGGGTCTGATCATCAAAGGCGGAATCATCCTAGATGCAGTAAACTCTTGTAAAACCATAGCTTTTGATAAAACAGGAACTCTTACAACAGGAAAATTACAAGTAGAAGAGTTTCAAACTTTTTACTTGAGTAAGCCTATATGTAATGAAAAAATCGCAATCAGCATAGCAGCAGGCCTTGAAAGAAATGCCCATCATCCGATTGCTGATGCAATCAATTTATATGCATCTTTACAAAACATCGCTCCATATCCGCTCAAAAACTTCAAAGCTATCCCTGGATCTGGACTTGAGGGCCTTATCGAACTTGAAGGTGAGGAATTCCAAGTATACATAGGACAGCCCACCTACGTCTTTTCTAAGCTTACAGAAGATAGCTGGAAAAAAAACAAATTGAAGATCGAGCAAATAGAAAAAATTCACTGTCTTCTTCTTATAAAAAACACACTCTTTGTCTTCAGCTTTTCAGATGAGATTCGAAAAGAAGCTCCCGAAACTCTCAAAGACCTAAAGGACAAATGCAAATTAAGTCTTGTTATGCTTACAGGGGATCATTCACAAAACGCAAAGAAAGTAGCAGAAGAGCTGCAACTGGACAACTATTTCTTCAATCTACAGCCTCAAGACAAACTAGAAAAAATTGCGGAAATAAGTTCAATTCATGGTTTAGCTATGGTTGGAGATGGCATGAACGATGCTCCAGCACTTGCAAGGGCAACTGTTGGAATCTCCATGGGAAAGATCGGAAGCGCTACAGCCATAGAAGCCTCCGATATTGTTGTCTTGCAAGATGACCTCTCTTTACTTCCTTGGATCTTTAAAAAAGCAAAAATGACATCCCGTATCGTAAAAGAAAATCTTTTTTTAGCACTTGGGGTCATCTGTTTAGCTACAACACCTGCTGTACTTGGATTTGTCCCTTTATGGCTTGCTGTGGTTCTTCACGAAGGAGGAACGGTTCTT
The DNA here is from genome assembly GCA_027348355.1 of Chlamydiota bacterium. Classification (GTDB taxonomy): domain Bacteria; phylum Chlamydiota; class Chlamydiia; order Chlamydiales; family Rhabdochlamydiaceae; genus JABEVM01. Next base: position 3,552 of record DAIEPN010000054.1, read on the forward strand.
GTAGGATTAAATAGTTTAAGACTACTCAAACAAAAATAATCTCCCCTCAAACTGCTCTATATTCTTTTATCCTCTCTTGGATAAAAAATCTTTATAGAATTTTTCAAGTGAAAGCGATATACAAATTCCTATCTAAATAAACTCTCTCAAAAGGGATCTTTCTGTGAAAGTTCATAAAATCATTCCCTGTTTCACGTTGCTACTCGCTCTGCAAGGATGCTCTCCAAAACCTCCTGAAGTAGCCTTTGACCCTCCTCTTCCTGATCAGTTTCAAGAAAATAATCAATTCATCACAACTTCTCAAAGCCAAGTAGATCTCTCTTTTTGGTGGAAACAATTCAACGACCCTCTTTTAGATGACCTTATTGATGAAGCATTAAAACTTAACTTCGACGCACAACTTGCATACGAAAAAATTAATGAGGTGCGGTGCGCTTATCGGATCTCAAAATGGCAATTCGCTCCCAAGGGAGGAATGACAGGATTTGCACAGAGGATCAGACGTAGTAATGATCTCTTGCAAATTGAAAATCCATTGAAGACATCAAACGTAATAATTCCTACAACCGATATTCCTCTTAAAGACATCCCGTTTAATGAAATCCCTTTCGATGTGGATGATTTTATACCAAAATATCAAAACTTCCTCTTTTTAGGTTTTGACGCCTCTTGGGAAATTGATTTTTTTGGAAGGCTTGCAAGTGGAAAAAAAGCAGCTTGGCAAACTTGGAAAGCTACTATAGAAAATGCTAGAGATATTCAAGTGATCGTCATTGCAGAAGTGGCAAGGCAATATGTAGAAATTTTAGCTTTGAAAGAGAGGATACAAATTGTAAAAAATTTCATTACTTCACAAAAGGAGATCTTAGGACTCGCAGAAGACCTTTTAAATGCAGGTCTTGCAAGCGATACTGAAAAAACTCAAGCTAAGGCCTTGCTCGATTCTGCACAAGCATCTCTCCCTCCTTTGGAAAATGAACTTAAGCAATCTATTTACCAGCTCGCATTTCTACTCGGAAGAATGCCTCAAGATCTTTTTGACCGGTTAGCAGAGAAAAAAGAGCTTTTTTCTGCGCATGACAAAGTCCCTGTTGGCATCCCCTCCGACCTACTACGTCGTAGAGCCGACGTGCGTAGAGCGGAAAGAGAGCTACAAGCTGCTCATACAAAAATTTGGATCGCTAAAACTGATATTTTCCCAAGATTTTTTCTGACTGGGGCCATTGGTAGATTAGCTGATTCTGGACATGGTCTTTTGAAAGATAAGAATACTCTTTGGGCTTTCGGTCCTTATTTTAGTTGGCCTATTCTGGATATGGGCAAGATTCTTGCTAATGTGGATGCAAAAACCTCTCAACAAAAACAAGCCCTTATCTTCTATGAAAGAACAGTAATCAGCTCCCTAAAAGATGTGGAGACATCTTTGATTGGATACGGAGAAGAAAATGAAAGATATAAACATCTAAGTGATCAAATTAATTCGGAAAAGAAATTACTCAAACTCTCTTTAGACCTGTTTCAGAGTGGCCTTACAAACTTTACCGATGTACTACAACAAGAAGCAACACTTCTAACTAATGAAGATAACCTCGTTCAAAGTAAAGAGCAGGTCGTTCTCAATCTTATCGCTCTCTATAAAGCTTTAGGTGGAGGATGGGAAGTAAATACAAAAGCAATTGGAGCCGCAACAATTGAAAGAGCTCAAATTGTAGAAGATAAAGTAGAGTCCGATGATACAATTTACTACTATGAAGAAGAGTAGATCTTTTAGCTTTAAAACAATGGCATATAGTTTTTTATATACCTTGTAGT
>DAIEPN010000056.1 GCA_027348355.1 Chlamydiota bacterium
GCAAAAGAAGCGCAAAAAGCAAAGACTAAGGTCCTCTTTGCCGAACTTCACTCAAGTTGCAGGGATGTGATACAACGCTCAAGGCTTCCTAAAATTATCGGAGAAGGGCGCTTTTTTAAAACCCTCTCCGATGCGATATCTTATACCAAGCAGTTAACTCTGTAGCTTTTTAAGAAGGACCTCATTGACGATTGTAGGAGATGCTTTCCCTTGCGATAATTTCATGACCTGTCCTACTAAATGCGCAAAAGCTTTATTTCTACCGGATTTAAAATCCTCGATCGATTGAGGATTCTCGGCAAGAACTTGAGCAACGAAAGCTTCAATTGCAGCTGTGTCATTCATAGGTTTAAAATCGGCATTTTCCGCTACGATATCAAGACTGTCTCTTCCTGGACGGAGGACCATTTCGTCGACTACTTTTTTTGCGATCTTTCCGTTGATCGTTCCCTTCTCAATCATATTGACAAGGTTGGCTATATGCGTGCTTTTGATCCCCGTCTGATAGATTTTTTTGCCACTGTCTTTAAATCTCCCAACGAACTCGACGGTAATCCAATTGCAATAACTGACAGGATTGACACAATCTTTTAACCCTTCTTCAAAATAGTCAGAAAGAGGCTTATCATTGATGAGAAGCGACGCTGCATATTCAGAAAGTTTAAGAGTTGTGATGTATCTTTCATAGCGCTGCTGCGGAAGCTCCGGAAGAGCTTTTCTGATCTCTTCAATATAGGCATCTGTAAGCATTATAGGAAGAAGGTCTGGTTCAGGGAAATATCTATAGTCCTCTGCAGCTTCTTTGGTACGCATAAGAACAAGTTCTTTTTTCTCTACGTCAAATCGATAGGTAGCTGGAGTGATGATCGAGTCTATATCATCAGTCCTTGCAAGAGAATAAGCATGGATTTGTCTATCGATCTCAGCTTCAATGGCAAGTTCCATGTTACTGAAAGAGTTCATGTTCTTAATTTCAATTTTATTACGTAACCTCTCTTCACCAAGAAGACGGACGGAGATGTTTGCATCGATACGAAGCGATCCTTCTTCCATGTTACAGTCGGAGGCACCTAAATATTCCATGATGGCCTTAATTGCCATGGCATAGGTAGAGGCTTCTTTGGCTGAATGCATGCAAGGTTCAGAGACGATTTCAATGAGTGCAACACCCGCTCTGTTATAGTCGATGCCTGCGAAATTGCTAAAATGTTTAATCATACCGGCATCATCTTCGATATGGGCTCTTTCGATTCGAAATGTTTTTGGGGTTCCATCAACAGGAGCAGTAATCTGTCCTCCTTTTAGGAAAGGATGGAAGAATTGAGTGATTTGAAAGTTTCTCGGACTGTCTGGATAGAAGTAGGACTTGCGATCAAAGCTGCTGAATTTAGAAATGTTTGCACCAACAGCGCAGCCAAATTGCGTGGCCATCCGTATAGCTTCTTTATTCAATAGGGGAAGGGCTCCCGGCTGTCCTGTACAGACTTCCGTGATGTTGGTATTGGGCTCATCTCCGAATCGGTTTGGAGCTACACTAAACAGTTTTGATTTTGTACTTAACTGGACGTGGATTTCCAGTCCAATGACTGCTTGCCATTTCGAGCGTAAATGATCTGTCATGAGGTTGCCTTTCCTTCGAAAAGTGGGGGGATCATCTTGGTATATAGGGTTGCTTTTTCAAAATTGCCAGCAAAGCGCAGTACCTGCGCATCTTGCATTTGCGACCCGATGAATTGTAGACCAAAAGGTTTTCCTTCTTTATTAAACCCAGAAGGAACGCTGATAGCAGGAAGTCCAGCTAGGTTAATCGAGATTGTATAAATATCTTGCAGATACATCTGCAGTGGGTCGTTAATAGATCCGATAGAGAATGCTGGGAAAGGGGATACAGGCATTGCGATCATATCGCAAGTGCTAAACGCTTTTCTATATTGCTCGATGATGAGTGAGCGCACTTTTTGTGCTTTTTTATAGTACTGATCATTATATCCAGCGGATAAAACGTAGGTTCCAAGTAGGATACGATTTTTTACCTCAGGCCCAAATCCTTCTTGTTTTGAGAATGCGTAGATTTCATCGAGTGTTTTTGCGCGCTTAGACCTATTTCCATAACGGATCCCATCAAATCTAGCTAAATTGGTAGATGCTTCCGCAGTCGCTAGAATATAATACACCGCGATGGAGTATTTTAAGATGTCTAAATTGACCTCTACAATTTTTACGCCTAATGTTTTCAACACTTCCATACTAGCTAAGAAATTCGCTTTTGCCTCAGGGGCTAGATTTTCTAAAAAGCTCCAAGGAACCCCTATGGTCTTTCCTTGAATGGAGGTTTCTATCTTTTTTAGATAGTCCTCTTGAGGGGAATTAATACTTGTAGAGTCATGCTCGCAATGACGCCCGATGACTTCCATAAGGAGAGCTGAATCAGCAACGGTCGTGCTAAGAGGTCCAATTTGATCTAAAGAAGAGCCATAGGCCACAAGTCCATACCTAGATACTCTTCCATAACTTGGTTTAAAACCGACAAGATTTGTAAAAGCTGCAGGTTGACGAATTGATCCTCCAGTGTCGGTGCCTAGTGCGAGAGGACAAAGCCTTGCGGCAACACAGGCTGCAGATCCTCCTGAAGATCCACCTGGAGTACAAGCTAAATCCCAAGGGTTTCTTGTCGGGAAGTAAGCGGAGTTTTCTGTGGAAGATCCCATACCAAACTCGTCCATATTGGTCTTCCCAATGAGTATCCCATCTTCTTCTTCGATAAATTTTATAGCAGAGGCATTAAATACGGCTTTGTAGTTAGAAAGGAATTTTGAGCCACATGTTGTGATCTCTCCTTTAACATGAATATTGTCTTTCACAGCAATGGGAATTGCGGCTAGCTTGCCAAGAGGCTTTCCTTGAGAGCGTTTTATATCAAGTGCTTCTGCTTTTTCTTGCGCCCTTTGTTTGAAAAGAGAGAGGAATGATTGAATTTTGGGGTCATTTTTTTCTATGCGCGTAAATGTCTCCTCTACAATTTGTTTTGCAGAAATTTCTCCTCTCTTGAAATGGTCATTTAGTTGTTGGGCGGACTTTCGGTACATGGCAAGCCTTGTTGTTAATACTTCAAAATGAGAGGAACTCGTATCATTCCACCTACATGATCTGGAGCGTTCGCTAGAAATTCTTCTCTTGGGAGAGTTTCTCCAACTTTGTCTTCTCTAGTGACGTTTTGCATGGTTTCTAGAATGTGGTTGAAAGCTTTTACTCCCTCTGTGTCTATCTCTTTTAAGAGTTCGACGTAGTTGAGAACTCCTTGCAGACTATGTAATAATTTTTTTTTCTCAGTTTCTTCGCATTCGATATGGCATAGCTTGGTGAGCTTAACTAGATCGCTTTCTTCAAATTGTGACATAGGTACCTTAAAAAATGATTTTACTAAGAAAAGAATGCAGTGTCATATATACTATATGGTTATATATTCTATTTGCAAGGTTTTGAATAGTCAAAAGGAAAAAAGATGGGTCAGCTTGTTGTATATAGTGATGAAGGGGTTTCAGGAATTTCCTTAAAGCATTTACTTCGCAGTCTTCAACAAGAAATCGACCCGCAGTTTCATACAATACGGCGCATGGATTCCAAAGAGTTGCAGACTACTGAGTGGGAAAACGAAACTGATCTTATCTTGTTTCCAGGTGGTCGTGATATTTTCTACCAACGCAACCTTTTTCCTAGAGGGA
>DAIEPN010000057.1 GCA_027348355.1 Chlamydiota bacterium
TCGATGAGCGTTTAGGAATCCTGATTTCAAAAGGGATCATTTCAAATGCTTGCGTATCTTTAATGCTTCAGAATCTTTATATTTTGACTTCCCAAAAAAACGGCGTAGAAAACCCAGATGACATTTTAATGGGTTATAATAGAGCTACTTTAGAGTTTTTTAGAAAATATGAAGGAAGGTATTGGGAGTTTGGTCTCAAGTGATTTTGTTTTAATGTTGACATATTTTGTGATCATGCAAAGTGCTATGCAAACAAAGAAGTGGAGGTCTACTTACAAGATTTGCAAACCATCTTACTTTTCTTCGCTTGTGTAATCCTAATTCTATGCCCATAGGATGACTTTGGAAAGGGTGATTGTCGATGTTAGGAATGCTGTTATAGACTTATCTGAAATCGATCCATATCGGACCAGGAATAGCTCTTTCAAGTTGAATTTAAGACAAATTTACTTCTATTTCGTTATTTCCTTCTAACCATTCAATTTTTTCATAGATAAAAATATTCATCACATTTTTCAAATAGGAATAGTTCTTTCATAAGAGCCCTTCTTACGAAGGGCAATTAGAGCCGCTCCTGCCGTAATTAATAAATAAAATGCAGGTGTCAAATGTGAATGAGAATATTCATAAAACCACAAAGTAATGGATGTTGCAGCAGATCCAGCAGCTCCTCCAAATGATTTCCCAAGGGAGAGAATAGTATATCTTGAATTCACTGGAACATGTTCTTGCACCCAAATGTAGTATGTAGCAGAGAACCAAACGCCGACTACAACCACAAAAAATCGAACGTAAAAGATAGTAGAAGCGGATGGATTTGCAAGAAGTGAAAAGACGGGAATCGCTCCAAGGATTGCAACATAGACTGCGGACCTCATCATTTTTTCTTTCGGAATTTTGCAAGAGATCCAACCAAATACAGGCAATAGTAGCATATCGATACAAAGTAAAATCGTATTAATGTGTAAGATTTCTTTATGGGATAAGGCACTGATGTGTGGAGCAAACCCATTCATCATTACAAAAGGTATTGAGTAGGTCGTATAAGAGAAGCTGCATACGAAAATAACAGCAAGAAGTGCAGAAAAATTTTGTTTCAAATCTTTCCATAAAGGAAGCGAAGATTTTATTTTCTTTGCTGTAATGAAAAGAGTTTCTTCGCACAAGTTTTGGGCAAAGAAAATGGTCAGACCTCCTAACGAACCTAGTAGAAAAAGAACCCTCCAATATTTTTCAAGAAGAGAGAAATGAGCTAAAATAAAGGTCGCAAAGGAGGCTAGGATAAATCCAAAAATTCCCGATGCGCCGTAAAGACTGCTTAGTAAATTCCTTTTAGAAGCAATAGGAGATTCTAAAAGTAGGAGTGCACCTCCTGTATTTCCAGAGTGACAAAATTTTTGTAATATTCTCAAAATAACAAGACTTGCTGCGGAAAAAATACCTATGGTTTCATATGTCGGAAGAAATCCTATTGTAGCAGTTGTCAAAGACATTCCTAATAGGGCCAGGAAGAAAGATGTCTTACGCCCCTTCCGGTCTCCGATCCTTCCGAAAAAAAGAGCTCCAAGTGGTTTTGCTAGGATTTCAAATGGGAGAAACAAAATGATCAGAGCCGTAAATGGATTACAGTTTCCAAAAAATTTGGTGAATAAAAGAGCAGCTGTTAACGAATATAGTCCTTGGTCGTAGTATTCTAAAATATTTGCGGCGAGCGCAATGAAATTCGATCGATGATGTCTTTTGGGGAAGGATAATGCCATGCAACTTCACGCTCCCTACGTTGGTTCTAGCCAAATCAGGTTCAAAGGGTTAAACAATATTTTGTTTTCTCAGCTTTAACAGCACCCCTAGTGAAAGTGGAAATTATACCTTATTCTTAAGCTTTTTATCCAAGAAAAAAACAGCTATAAAATTTACTATGCTTTAATGAAAAGTTTTCTTACGATTTCAGGTTACTTTACTAATGAACAACATAGAGGTGTAAGATGAAGCACGAACTTCCTAAATTGCCGTATGACCTAAAAGACTTAGCTCCTTTCGTTTCCGAAGAGCAGATGGACTTCCATTATAACAAGCATCATGCGGGGTATTTTACTAAGCTTAATGCTCTCATCGACGGAAAGCCGGAAGCTGATCTTCCCCTTCGCGACCTGGTGATAAAGTCTT
>DAIEPN010000069.1 GCA_027348355.1 Chlamydiota bacterium
TTCCATCTTGAACAAAGCTTAACCCGTTAGAAGATGGATAAATGATTGCCATGAGAAGTCCTAAAGGGACAACGATATAAAATACACCAAACAACTCCACCGCTACATGTAAAAGAGCATCACGATGATCCTTAAGATGAATAACTAAAGATGCAATGATGCCAAAAATCAGGATCAGCAAAGGAAGTTGCAGCATGCCCGCTGTATGATGCCCTATATAGAGCGCACTTAAAACAAATATGCTCAATACTACCATTAACGAGAAATTAGGTTCCAAGTCCTTCGCGCGTAAAAGTTGAACATATTCCCAAATTCCAGTTACTCCAAGAAGTACAGTAAAAGTAAGTAAAGCGATTTTCACAATAGCCATCTGAGAAAATACGATTAGACTTACTAAAACGAGTATCATTACAAGAGAGACTACAGCTCTCTTTTTTAAATCATTTAATCTTTTCAAAGCCATTAGCCTCCTAAACGACGTTCTCTATGTTGATATTCGATAATCGCTTTCAATAGCTCTTTCTGGTCGAAATCTGGCCACAGAACATCAGTAACATAGAGTTCAGTATACGAAATTTGCCATAAAAGAAAATTACTTATACGTTGCTCTCCACTTGTTCGAATTAATAATTGAGGATCTTCCCAAGAAGCCGTATCTAAATATTTAGATAGCATTTCTTCTGAAATTTGATCCGAATGGATCTTATTTTGTTTATAATCTTCGCAAAGAGAGACAATTGCTCTGCGAATCTCATCTCTTCCTCCATAATTGAAAGCAAGTACGAGTTGAATACGGCTGCAATGAGCAGTTAATTTTTTACTCTCTTCGATCGCTTCCACCACATCAACTGGCATTCGGGAGAGATCTCCAATTGTCTCTAATTTTACACCTTCTTCAATCATGAAGTTTCTTTGGTCGATCAAAAACTTTCGATAAAGAAACATAAGTGATTCTATTTCAAAATGAGATCTGGCCCAGTTTTCGGTAGAAAAAGCAAAAACCGTTAAAACTTTAACACCTAAGACCATCGCGGCATTAACAACTGTAATCATTGTTTCAGCGCCTTTCCAGTGTCCGATCATACTAGAAAGATGGTTCTTTTTAGCCCAACGACGATTTCCATCCATGATAATGGCTACGTGCTTTGGAACCTTATCCAGATCGAGCGAAAGAAGCTCTTCAGCTGTATATAAAGTTTGACTACAAAAAAATTCATTCTGAGCTGAACTCATTACTTCCTCTACCTACGAAGAAAGGATATTTTTTACAATGATTGTAGAAGATCTTTGCGGACCTAATGAAATCAAATGAATTGGCAATTTAAAATACTATTCAATCCATCGGAGATATTTTTTAGCATTAGTTGGCATATCTTCCAAGCTTTTACACTCTTTTGTCGACTCCTTCCAACCAGGAAGCGTTTCATAGACAGGTTCAACTGCCTCCCATTCTTCCTTTTGATAAGGATACGAATCCATTAATTTACCTCCACTTCTATATCCTATGCAGACTTTTATATAGGGCAGGGAATCTAAAACATCTAACTTCATAATAGCCAATGCGTTAACTCCGTTTACAGCAATGGAATATTTCGCTGCTACGCAATCAAGCCAACCCATCCGCCTCTTTCTTCCGGTTGTAGTCCCTATCTCCCTCGCTTCAGCATGATTCAGAAATAGATGCTCTTCTTCAGAAGGTAATTGTGTAGGTAAAGCGCCAGAGCCCACTCTTGTAGTATATGCTTTAAGAACGCCCACAACATGAGAAACTTTTGTTGGCCCAATCCCCGCGCCAGCAATAATCCCCGAAGAGTAAGTGGAGGATGAGGTTACATAAGGATAGCTACCGAATGTGGTATCAAGCCCAAAACCATGAGCTCCCTCTAGCAAAACTAACTCGCCTTTTTGCAGAACTCTTTCAAGATCAACTTCAACCTGAGTTAAAAATGGCTTTAATTTTTCACCTAATAGAGAAAATTTTGTAAATAATTCTTCAAATTTTTCTTTGCCTAGCTCTAACATTGGGTATTCGAGGATTTTATAGGAAATAATTTCATTTAATCTTTCGCGCAGAATCTTTTCGTCTACCAGATCGCAAATGCGAATGCCCACGCGATTTACTTTATCAGCGTAGCAAGGCCCTATTCCTCTTCCGGTAGTTCCTAAAGAAAACTTTCCACGGAATCCTTCTTGAAGTTTATCAATTTGAATATGATAGTCTAAAATCACATGTGCTAGAGGAGAAATCTTTATTCTACTTCTAAAATCCACCTGTGCAGCTTCAAGCTTTTCCATTTCATCGATAAGTACTTTTGGATCGATCACTGTGCCCGCTGCAATATAGCAAATAGTATGAGGATACACAACACCTGAAGGAATTAAGTGAAATTGGTATTCTGTTTGATCTACTACTACTGTGTGTCCAGCATTGTTTCCCCCTTGAGACCTAACTACATGCTTTACATTTTGGGAAAGCAAATCTACTACTTTCCCTTTCCCCTCATCACCCCACTGCAATCCAACCACAACTATCCCAGGCATATCAAAGCTATCCTCAGTAATAATAAACTCTAAAACAAAACATTACACAGCATATCTGATCGTGTAATTGAAACATATTGTTTTTAAGAAGCGAAATAAGACACAAAATTTTATTTGACTAGACAGAATCGGAGTTTATAAGTATCCTTCTTCAGTAAAATGACGAACCAAGTTTTGGATATTTTTTGTCCGTAACCATATTCAGGAATACTTCTACTACAAAAAAATCCTTAACTTTAGGATCTTTTTCAATCATTCACCAAGGACTTGTCTTTTCATGGAAAAACAAAAACGCTGGCAGTTATTCCTTATTCTCTCTGTGATAGTTCTTACTATATATAACATTATACCCACTCTCTTCTTCTATTCACAACCTTTAAAACAGCCTATACAAGAAAGTAAAGGCAACGAAGTTGCTTTAGATATTTCCGAAAGAACAAATAGTCTCGCGCAAGAATCTTTAGATTGGCTCAAATCTTTTTGCAAAAATTTACATGTGAAACCATCGTCCATCGCCTTAGATCAGGAAAACTCTGAATTAATTCAAGTAGCCTTTACTACAACAGACGATGCTAACAAATTTAGAGCTTATCTTCCACGCGCAGGGAGTTTAATTCCTTTTGCCCCAGCTCAACTATCACTTTATAGCAGAACCTCTAATGATGTAAGCAAAACTGTCTTTGTGCAAAGAAAAATCCCTATTCTATTGGACACAAACCAAGTTCAAAAATTTTTCACATTCTCCCCCAAAACTGAACTTAATAATACAACGACAGATCTCTATAAAACAATTATCTTAGACCGAGCCTTTCAATTAAGTATTCAAATTGGTGGAACATCTGAAAATGCAGATTATGTAAGCGCCATTATCAACAATCCCGGATCAGCTCAAACACGCGATCTCCTCCTTTATCTATCACGCAATATCGTTTCATCCGCGAAAGGATTTGGAGAAACCTCGGCAATTGCCCAGAGATACTTCTCTAGCTACTCTCAAATCAGCCTTTCTAACAAAAGTGATTTCATCCGTAAGTTCGTATCCTCTTTAGAACTTGTAAAAGATGGTATCAAATTAGAAAGAATCGACCTTGAACAAGAAGAGCAGCGTTTACAAACTAACAATAATTTCCTTGATACTATCCAAAAGCAAAAATTAGACCTTCTGATTTCTCAAGAAAAAACGCTCGACTCCGCAGCCAAAATTATTAAGAATAATTCAAGTGTATTTGCTTCAGGAAAAACACCTTGGACATATGACTCTCTGCAAGGAATCATTACTACAAGTGCTTTAAATACCAAATCAAACGTACAAACTATTTCTTTTGAAGATCGTGATCCATTTATTAAAAGCTTGCAGATTGACTGGGATACAGAAAAGTTCTATTTAGAATTGCATGAAGATTTCCTAACTTTGAAAAATGAGCTGGAGCAAAAGCCCTCTCTTTCTTCTAGAAAAAATATCGTTGAACAACTCTTATTTGATGACATTGCCTTCTTATCTCGCGAATCGAGCGAAACAATTACGCCTAGACATGATCGATTTGAAATTACGTTAAGTGATATTGCAAATAGCAAAAGCTTCCTCGCAATGAATCTTGCAAGCGTTGCAAAAACGCAAGTAGAAAAACTGAAATATGTTCTTTTCAATTCTTGGAATCCAAAACACCCTGACTTGAAAAAAGAAAACTTTCCGGTTTGGGACTTTGATACTTTCCAAAAATTATCCTTTGAAGATCAAAAATTGGGGCTGCTCCTCTATTCACCTGTTCAATATCAAAAACTTCCTCCAAAAGGATTTAAAACCAATTCGATCTATGTTATCGCAAAAGGCGTTCAAGATATTTTGGAAAAAGCAAGAAGTACACCAGATTCAGACGAAACAAAGCAGTTTTTCAGTGATTTCAATGAATTGAGAGCTCTTCTTGAACAAAACGGATTTTATGGATACCCAGGATCTGTATTAGGACCTAACACAGCATTTACAAGCGATTATATTTTTGAAGATTATGACTACTTCCAAACAATCTTAAAGGCGACAAGAGAAAACTTTTCAGTTCATGGAACAAAACGTTTTGCTGTCTTAGAATTTTCTAATCTAGAACAGAGAATTCTCACAGAAAATAAAATAGACACTCTTGAACATGAAGACCTCTTAAAATGGAGAGATGACTATCACGCAGCCAAGTTGGGTATAAAAGGAGTCTCTCCTTACGATGTCCCTCCTCCAACCAAAAACGCCTTTTTCAACAATTTGAAAATTAGCACGATCAAGTATTTCCGTGGAGATGACCGAAAAA
>DAIEPN010000073.1 GCA_027348355.1 Chlamydiota bacterium
ACCTGTTTCCTTGTATAAACGATAGACTCTCTTGTGATTCACTTTAAGTCCTTCACGCTTTAGCATGATATGAATTCTCCGATACCCAAATCTTTTTCTTTCATGGGCAATCGAAACAATTTTACTTTTTAAGCCCTCATCATCTTTTGGCTTAGGTTTATAGCGCCCTACAGACCTGTCAAACGCAAGCAACCTACATGCTTGCCTTTGACTGAAACCATGCACGTTTATTAATTCATTCATGGCTGTTCTCTTTGCCTGTGGCTTACCACTTTTTTGATAGCAGATCTTCTAAAGCAAGGTTATCTAAGGCGTAGTCTGCTACCAATCTTTTGAGTTTGCGGTTTTCCTCTTCTAGGGTTCTTAGTCTTTGTGCTTCAGATACGCTCATCCCACCAAATTTAGCTTTCCAGGAATAATACGTTTGTACTGAAACGTTATGTTTGCGGCAGACGTCAGCTACTTTCGCACCAGCTTCCGTTTCTTTGAGAATATTGATGATTTGCTCTTCTGAAAATCTTTTCTTCATTGTTCACTCCTAAAATTTTGGTTAATTTTAGCATGAACATCTATTTCTTTTCGGATGGATTTCTCGGGGCAAGGTCACTCAAAGGATTAATATCTTCGAACTCAAAATTGAAGTTACTACACTTTCAACCCGACGTAGGCACTCGATCAATTCTTAAGCAAATAATTTTTTAAAAAAATTAGACAGGTACAGCATCTAAGAGCTTTTCTGCTTGCAACTGTTTAGTTTTTTGTCTGAGCATAAAAAGAGAGTGGTAGGCATATACCATAGCTTTTTGTTCTTTTTTTCCCTCTGTGCCAAGTCGATTGCAATGCATGTGTAAAATGCTACCATATATGTTCTGAGGAGTATTTGTAAGCAGTTTTTTATCTTTTATTTCTTCCATTTTTGATACAAAAGAGACTAAACTTGCTCTTCTTTTTTCAAAAGCCTCAAGCAGAAAAGAAGACTCAGAAAATAAGTCTCTTTTCTCTTCCAAAATAATCTCAGTAAGCTTAATCAGCTCATCTTTCCATTTTCGGAATCCTTTTAGTTCTTCTTTGTGTAAGCCAAGTGAGCTAAAAAAAAAGATTTGATCTTCTAAATTGAGATTACATCCTTTTAATATGTCGATACAGCTCAGAGCTGCAATTACTTCTTCAGATAATTTTGTTTTCTTTTTCAATATTGTATTGAGAAGTAGGATGGTAACGCTCGAATCATGACAAAAATATGTTTCTGCATATTCAATTAACTGATCTCCTCCATACCTTTCTACCTCCCTTTCATACCCTGCAAGAACAAAGTCTTGCATTTGTCCTTTTTGCATAAGAATAGAAGCCCAATCATGAAAAGCGGGCATCAGATTGGATATAATTTTATCCTTTTCTCCTCGAAATCGGATTCTTACATGAGGCTTAGGATCTGTAAAACGAATAAAAAACCACTGCTGAACAATTCCTTGTTTAAGTAAAAAATCCGCAAAACCAGATAGATTCTCACTTATGAATCGATTTTCATTGTCTTTTGCTAAATAGCATTTTGCATAAAACCACTCGCTTCCGGGAAGCTTCCAGCGAGAGTGATGAGGGACTGATGTATAGGCAGGAAAAGCGGGGTTAGAATTAACAGGGGAATATTTTTTATTTTTGATAAAGGGTACTACAAATTCGCTAGCATGCAAACCTTGTCCACTTCTAATCCATTCCCCTTTTCCTTGACCTATTTTTTCTATAAGAATCACCTCTTGGCCTTTTTTGATCTTGGAGATGATTTCTTTTACATGGGAAGAATGGTTCATGTCTAAAAGAATTGAATTATCCATCTCAGTTAGTAATAGATAGTTAGGAAGATTCAATTGCTGAACCCAAGAATAAAACTTCTTTTCAATCAACTCTTCCTTGGCTTGTTCTGAAAGTCCTAGAGAAATGAGGTCGACTTTCCATGTAGCAGGAAATAGAAGCGTTTTTTTATATCTGACCCTTGGCAAATATTCAGCATTTTCTAAACCATTCCATGGAAATGGACGAAGAGGACGATATTTAGATTGACTCACATCACGCATAAAACGGATGGGGCTTGGTGCATAGGTATAATTTAACATACTCCCTTGGCTTATTAGTAATTCCTTTGAGCCATCTTGGAGTGTCAAATATAGCCTGTCATAGGTTGCGCCAACATAGATTTCACTTAGAGAAAACCCGGATGTGATTTTTTCTGGTTTACCAAGATCGATCGTATATTGTCTGAGATTAGGATGTATAGAAACATTTGCAGACCGAGGTATTGTAGGGAAATAGGAAGATTCTATAAACAGACTGTTTTCATCAAGTTTTTCTTCTTTTTGAAGGAAGGATTTTAGGTTTTGCTTTGTACTCTCCCCTAATAAATCTAAAAATCTTCCGAATGTAGCTCCAGCTTCCCAAGAAGTTCTTGAGAACTGCAAAAGAAAATTGCCTGAATCAATAGCTGCCTGCGAATCAGCAAAAATTTCACAAAAATAATCAAAAGATAGAGTGGCTTTTTCCTTGTCTTGATCTTGCTTTTCTAAAATTTGGTCAAGTATCTCTTCTGTTATTACAATTTCCCTTTTACGTTCTTTTTGGCAAGCGATCCACTCAGCCTTAAGCCATTTATCAAAACGTACATTCTTTTTATTTTTAGGAAGATCAGGTCCGGAACTATTTAGATAGCCCTCTGGAGTTCCAAGCCCCCTTTCTTCGTCTAAAAGTTCAAGCAGAGGGACAATGCGAAAAGTTCCATATCTTTCCAAAAATTTTGCATGATATGAGCTAAGAACCGAAGGATAGGAATAAAGAGAGGATAATCTCCACAAAACTTCAGCAGATTCAGCTAACTGCTCAGCAACTATGGAAGGAAGTGTAAGCCCTTTTCCAAAATATCCAGTATCAACCTGAAGGAGGTTTGGGCTTTCCACAACTTCTTTCATACTTTTTAAAATCTCTTGAAGGTACTTTTCTCCATGACCTGCAGGAGTCTTATTATAGGTCTCAATTTGAGAAGCTATTTTTACAAGGGAAGGAAAATAAGAACATAAACTAGGGAACTTAGCCATAAAATCAGCAAAAGGAGACTCTGTTAGTAGAGAAGGAACGCATTCATAGCATAGAAATTGATCTTTGATAAGTTTTTTGATCATTCCTTGCAGTTTATCTTTTTCAACATTGAGAAACTGACCTATGATTTTATTTACGAGTTCATCCATGCTAACTGGATGTTTAGCTATCTCAAAAATTGCCTTCGTCAAAAACGAGGATCGAATCGAAAGACTTTGAGGCTTTTCTTCTTCCTTTTCGTCTGTCGTTCCTTTTCCTTCTTGTGGGTTTTCTATCTTTTTTTTTCTAACAAAATTAAGACAAGTCCTGTCCCCTATTTCAACAAGTAAAGGGTTCGTTCTCATTCTGAGCTCATTTCGAATCTTCTCCTCAGAGCAACATTTGTCAATCACAGCTAAAAGCCACTCCATATCAGGCCTTGCTCTTTTTTTGATTTCTTTCAAATCCAAATCACAAAATGTCTCACTTTCCCAACTTCCCACGGAAATAAAAGAGAAAAGCCCAAAAGGAGTGGCTCTTGTAGTCATTCTTAGCAAGTACTTAAGCAAGCTCGAAGCAATTTGCTTTTTCTCTTTTTCAGATTTTTCTTTTTGATTGATAATAGATTCATAAAGCGAAGGGGAAGCAATAGCAATCGCTTCTCTTATAAGTTCTTCTGATTTACACCATGATGTAAGAGATGTATAAAGATCTTTCTCAGAAAGAAAAGAGAAAAAATTTTCAAAGGACAAATGAGGAGTTCTTACCATAAAAAAGGGAGCTGGCAAAAACAAAAAATCTTCTTTATTTTTCATGGTTTATTCCATCGCTAACAAGAAAGGGAGCGTGCCACCAAGATGTTAAGCTTTCTACAGTAAGAAGAGTGAGAAGAACTCCTACACTTCCTTCAAGGAAGCCTAAATTATTGATTTCAAAATACCCTCCGCTTTTGCAGAGCTCCATATTCTTAAATCCAAAAGGGAACTGAGGATTATAAAATTGCATAAGAGTACCTTTGAGCTCTCTGACTCGCTCTTCAAGATCTAAAAATGTAGTCTGTTGAGCTATTTGGTGTGTGATAAGAAGAAGCCCTGAAATCCCATGACAAAAAGTAGGCCCCGTCAGATTCCATTCTTCAGGTTTCCTATGAAACACAGATCGAAGAGATTCCACAGCAAATTCTTTTAACCCTTCGTCTTGAAGAGCCTTCCCAGCCAAAAATAAAGAACTTGCGACTCCTGGAGTTCCATAACACCACGCGTCTCTTCCTTGAACATAAGGTTTTTGTGGCTCATTTGCAATTTCATCTTCAAAACGAATACGTGATTCCCAGAAAAAGCTTCCCTTTGCATACCTTCTACGATCTTTGAGCCAATCAGATATTTTTTGCATCGCCTCCTTTTGCCCTTGAATAGTAATTCCGTGGAGACCTGCTACAGAAAGAAAAGCTAACACTCCAGGGATTCCATGGGATAATCCTAAGTTAAAATTCCCTTTTGGATATTGTTTTTTATCATCTTCCATAATTTGCACTTCTAAGGACTGATACCAAGCTGGGACTTGTACCCCTTCTACAATCATTTTACCAGTGAGCCCTACGAGCAAATGTAAGATCTCTTGAATAACCTGAACAAAGGTTGGATTAGGAAGCTGAGTAAGTCCATACGTGCCAATCCCAGTAATTCCCTGAATGACGTCATATAAAAACATAGCAATTGATTTTCCATTTTGTAAATCTTCTCTAAAGGGAATAAAATAGTGTCTTTCCATGCCTTGAATCAAATGATCGTTCAGAGTGTTGAGTAATTTTTGATATCTCGTTCCTCCCCTAGAGGCTTGAGATACAGCAAAACAAATTCCAGCGAGACCACTAAAAAGAGATAAAGTAGTAATTCCCTGCTTTTCAATACAATCTTTGATTTTCAGCACATAAGAATGAGCCACAAGATCCCATTTTTCATCGGGAAATAGCCGATCTAATTCTGTAATCAACAATAAAATCGCAGGATACCCTCCTGAAAAAGAAAGATCTCCCCATGGATATTCGTGAAATAAAGGATCTGGATTCCGATTTTCAGGATCTAAAATGATTGCTTTAACATTTTCTGGATCTTTCAATCGATTCACGATTTCTTTAACTATAAGAAGACAATGTTCATTTGGTGCAAGAAATGTTTGCATGGAATTTCCTTTAAAATATGAATTGCTTATGATCATTGATCGCAAGCAATTCTACCATATTCATTCTCTACTAATTACTGCTAATAAATTAACTTAGTTTATTAACATTGAGAACAAACAGTACAAGCTCCACATGAATACTGGTGTGCGGTGCAGTTGTTACTTGTACAAACGCCATGGGTATTACAGTAATTTGATTGAGTCATATTTGTATTGACAACATGAAGTGCCTGTATCTCCATATCGAGATCATAAAGATCATCCGCAACGACAGCTACGGATGTCTGGTATTTCTCTTTATTTTGCATGTTATATAGATGAAATGGCGCAAATTCTTCTGTTTTCATGTGATCTCCTTTTTTGTTAGATTTAATTGCTCAAAAATGGTGTATATCCTCTACACTGGAACCTCCATAGAAATAGTAAATCTTTTCCCATTTTATGCAATAAAGAAAGATTGCGGATCTTAATATAGAAGACTCATTTCGACATTCTTTTGCTGTTGACTCTTCCAAAAACTTGCGTACAATCCGTCTTTTTCTACTAGCTCTTCATGCTTTCCCCGTTCAACAATCTTTCCTTCGTCCAGCACAAGGATTTCATCAGCCTTTACAACTGTGGAAAGACGATGAGCGATAATAAGTGTTGTAATTTCTGAGGAGATTTCTTCTAGATTTTTTTGAATTTCTTTTTCGGTATGAGTATCCAAAGAGGAAGTGGCCTCATCAAAAATGAAAATTGCCGGTTTTTTAAGTGCCGTTCTAGCGATTGATATGCGTTGTTTTTCTCCACCGGAAAGTTTTAAGCCTCGTTCTCCTACTTGTGTGTCATAACCTTCTGGTAAAGAAGAAATCAAAGAATCAAGCTTTGCCAATGCTGCGGCTTTTTCTACTTCTTCTTTGGAAACGCTTGGATTCCCATATGCGATGTTATAATAAATTGATTCATTGAATAAAACAACATCTTGAGGAACCACTCCGATCCGTTGCTGCAAAGACATTTGAGAAAGATTGCGGATATCTTGTCCGTTAATGAGAATCCTTCCTGCCGAAACATCATAAAAACGAAATAAAAGGCGAGCTAATGTAGATTTTCCTGATCCCGTCGAGCCTACTACAGCCAGTGTTTTTCCAGCTGGTATGTTAAATGAGATGTTTTTAAGAATAAGTCGATCTGAAGTGTATCCAAATTCGACATTATTAAACTCAACCTCCACCTTATTTTCTGCTAAGTAAATCGGATTAGGAGAATCTTGAATTTCCGGTTTCTGAAAAACCATTTTATAGACTAAGTGAATATCATAAAGGCCTTTTCTTGCTTGTTGCAAAATAGAACCTAGGTAATTCAATGGCATTGTAAATTGTAATAAATAACCGTTTATTAATACGAAATCGCCTAAAGTTATTTCGTTTTCATAAACAGCTCGTCCTGATTTCCATGTTATAAAGACAAGTCCCAAGCCAATTATCATGACCTGTGCTAGTTGAATATATCCATCGATAAGAAATCTCTGTATTCCTGCTTTTTCTTGTTGTAACAATCTGGCATCGATTTGATTATGCTCATGCTTTTCATTGTTGAAATATTTTATCGTTTCAAAATTCAAAAGGCTATCTACAAGCCGGGAACTGGCATAAGCAGATTTTTCATTATGAGCTGCTTGAGCCTTCATAGATTTTTTCATCCCGAGTATGCCGATAATTGAATATCCAGATATAATAAAAAATAGTACGCTACCATACATCCAACCATAGAGATAGCTGAATAAAGCCACTACGATTACCATTTCTACCAGAGTGGGGATAAGCAATGAAAAACCACCCCAAAAAATTTGATTTAATCCAGCTTGAGCTAGGTAAATTTGATTGGTTAAGGCTCCAGTTCGTCTTTCTAAATGAAAACGTAACGAAAGTGATAGCAAAGAATCTAACATCGCTAAACTCACACTGCGAATATATCCCTCAATGACTTTAAAGGTGAGTATTGTTCTAGCTTGAATGATACTTTGATCTAGAGCCCAACAACAGCCATATCCTATGAGAACAGTTGTTATCATGCTATTTGAAAAGGAATGAGGTTGAGATAACAAAGTAATAATTCCTTTAAAAACCAAAGGAATACTTAGTCGCAATCCAATCATTACCATTGTAAGTAGAAGCATTATTACAATGCGCAAAAGCATTTTTTTATCAGAA
>DAIEPN010000078.1 GCA_027348355.1 Chlamydiota bacterium
ACAAGAAAGAATACACCATAATGCTCCTGGAAGAAATTGGCTATTCTTTGGAGAACGAAACAGACAGTTCGACTTCTTATATGAAGAATATTTTCATGAGTTAGCACAAAAAGAAAAATTACGCCTTAATGCAGCTTTTTCCCGTGATCAAGACAGCAAAGTCTACGTGCAACACAAAATGTATGAAAATCGTAAAGAGATCTGGTCTTGGATACAAGAAGGTGCGTTACTCTATGTTTGTGGAGATGCATCAAGAATGGCAAAAGATGTAGAAGCTACGATTCATAGAATCATTCAAGAGGAAGGGAATCTAACTGAGGAACATGCCACAGCCTACTTAAAAACTCTTCGCAAACAGAAAAAATATCTTCTAGATGTATATTAAAAACTACTCTTCTAGTGTAGTCATCACACAAAAGCACTGAAGCCCATCCCCACATCCAAAATCGGTAAGTCCGTCACCAGAGGTCACGGTAAGCCCTACTTGACACACATCGATACCTAGAACATGTGCAATTTTTAGACGCATTTCCAAATTTCTTGCTTGGAATCTTGGTCTTTTCCCTTCTATTGTTAGCGCAACGTGTTCTATCTTTTGTTTTTTTAGTGTTTCTAAGGCTTTTTCCAAAAAAACCTGACTATCTGTAATGCCATCTTTATGGCACAGATCGATTGCAATCCCACCTAAAATAGGAACTCCTGTAACTGAAGAGATCGCGTTACAAATTGCATGATAGACCACGTCTCCATCGGAATCTGCCGAAAGACCAGGTGTGTCCTCAAATATAAGTCCCGCGACGACGCAAGGCTTAGCAGAATCCGCAGGAAGAAATCGATGGCTATCTTGGCCAATTCCAGTGCGAATCCTAGGCCATTTTCTATCTTGCATTTTATTATCCATAAATCCTGTATTAATTTTATATTTCGTAACAAATTCTATAAAACTTTCGCAAATCTTTCAACAAGGTACAAAAAAGAATTTACCCATCCAAAGAAATTGACACCTTTTTCATTCTGAGTATTTCAAGAACTTCTTTCACTTTGAAGAGAATGGCAAAAAGAATAAAACTAGCAAAAAAGCAGCTCGTCATAGTACCAAAATGGATAAACTGCGAGAAAAATTTTGTTGGCAAACTACCATGTGAGGTTTTACCAAGTAAAATAGATAATGTGGGATCTTGGAAAACTACATATCCAAAAATAAGAACAATCCCTGATGCTAAGATGGCACAAAGCGTCACTTTGCAAAACGTAATGAGGATCGGCAGAGAAAATACAGGTCCTATCTTCTTATTCAGTTTTCGTAGTAAATACCATAAGTTCACAACGCTTGAAAAACTTGCACCTAAAGCAACACTCTCAGGCCCTGCTTCAAAGAAAAAAACAAGAATTATACTAAGAGCAACACTTACTACTACAGAAAGAATCGAGGCAATAGTTGGAGTGAGATAGTCTTTCTGCGAAAAAAACGCTTGGCTTATCAGCAATGTAAATACCATAGGAATCAACCCAGCACCAAACGCCCATAAACATTTGGTCGTATTGATTGTAGAAATAGGGGTAAAGTCTCCATGGCAATAGATGATATTTACAGAGGCAATCCCTAAAACGAGAATGGCTAACGTACAGGGCATGATAAAGCTAAATGCCTTTGTGAGTCCAAACTGCAGATATTTTATAAATCCTGTGCTATCGTGTGCCTTCCAAGATCTAGATAAGGTCGGAAGCAAAGCAGAAGATAAGGCAACACCAATTAAAGCAATCGGCATTTGCTGCAAACGCATGGCATAATGCAAATATGCCGGACCCTCTAAAGAAGATGCTCTTGCAAAAACGGCACTTAAAAAACTACTGATTTGTGTTGCGCCGAGCCCAATTACACTGAGAGAAATAGCAGCCAGCATCTGCTTCAGCTCAGGTGTAATAAATTTGAATGAAAACCACTCCTTATAGGATAAAAACTCTTTAAAATAACGCACTGTGCTTGGAATGAATAGAGCCCACTGTAAAAAGAAAGCAAAAACAGTCCCTCCTGCAAGCCATGCAAACGAGAGATGAAATTCTTTGATCCCCCATACAGCCGCGATCCATCCAAAATTAAACACAGCAGGAGAAACGCCTGATAGGAAGAATTTTTTGTGACATTGCAAAAGAGCACCTGCAAGTGCTGATAAGCAGATGAATAATAGACCTGGAAAAATGAGCATCGAAAGATAAATAATTTGCCGGTTATCTTCTGAAAAATCTACCCAATGAAGAAGACCGTACAAAAGCGCTTCCACAACAATCAGTAAAAGAATCAGAAAAAGACTTAATCCAACTTGTACATCACGAAAAAACTGCGCAGCTTTTGTTCCAGATTGCGTTCTGATTGCTTCGTAGTGCGGAATAAATCCAACGAGAAGAGCTCCTTCTCCAAGTAATCTTCGCATGACAAGAGCAAGCCTATATGCAATCATGAACGCAGCAATAAGAGGACTTGTTCCAAATACAAATGCAGTAGCAACTTCTCGAAGCATACCAGAGATACGGCTTAAGAAAGTTCCTATTGAAAATAGGAACGCAAATCGAGAAATCGAATCACATTGGTCTGTAGAATTTTTCGCAATCTGTTTTGAGTCTTCCATGTTTTTTCTTCTACATTTTCTTACGTCTTAGCATCAGAATACTCCATTTAGATGCATCTGTCCCATAATAATTTATCATACCCAATTTTTCTCTTGTTTTGCAAACAAACTTAAGTGCTATAATCACATCCAAATGGTGCTACAGACAGAGAAAAAGTTATTTACTTTAAATGCTTATTCCCGGTAACACTCAGGTAAAATAATAGAGCGTGCTCATGGAAAAAATTAAGATAACCGGTGGCATTCCTTTAGAGGGAAAAGTAAAAGCAGCTGGCGCGAAAAACGCAATTACAAAACTTCTCGTTGCGTCTCTTCTCAGTGATAAACGTTGCACATTTTACAATGTACCTAACATTTCAGAAGTAGAAATCACTGTCGATCTTTGCAAAGAGATCGGTTCTGAAATTCATTGGGATAAAGCAGAAGGTGTCATCGAAATTATTACGAAAGAACTGAAGACAACATATGTACCTCAACGTTTTTCCGGCTCGAATCGCATTCCTATTCTAATGATCGGTGCCCTCCTTGGAAGAACAGACGAAGATATTATTGTTCCCACTGTCGGTGGCTGCCACATTGGAAAAAGACCTATTGATTTCCATATTGAAGCGCTTCGTAAGTTAGGGGCTATTATTGAATATAGAGAAATGAAAAAAGAGGGAGCATATTTCGCTCACGCATATCAAGGACTTAAAGGCGCTGTCATACACCTTCCTTATCCGTCCGTTGGCGCAACAGAAAACACCATTCTCGCATCCGTTCGCGCAAAAGGAATGACTGTCATCAAAAATGCAGCCACAGAACCTGAAATTGTCGATCTGATTTTATTCTTACAAAAGCTCGGTGTGATTATCTCTATCGATACAGATCGGACAATTTGTATCCAACCGTGTAAACAATTTACCGAAGTAGAACACACTGTCATCACCGATCGTATTGAAGCAGCCTCCTTTGGTATGGCAGCGATCAGTACAAAAGGAAGAGTTTTCATCGAAGGGGCAGATCACCTGAGCATGATCACTTTCCTAAATAGACTCTTGGAAATTGGCGGTGGCTTTTCTATCAAACCAAATGGCATCGAGTTCTTCTATAAAGGTCCGCTCCGTGGCGGAGTACATATAGAAACGGATGTTCATCCAGGATTTATGACAGACTGGCAACAACCTTTCGTCGTTCTTCTCACTCAAGCAGAGGGATGTTCCATCATTCATGAAACTGTGTATGAAAATCGTTTTGGCTATACAGAAACTCTTAAACAGATGGGGGCTGACATCGAGCTCTTCACTCAGTGTCTAGGTGGCAAAAGCTGTAGATTTTCTATGCAAAACTTCCACCACAGCCTCATCGTAAAAGGCGTGACAGCACTCAAAGGCAGAGAAATTACCATCCCGGATCTTCGTGCTGGATTTGCTTATGTTATGGCAGCGCTACTTGCACCCGAGGAAAGCGAAATCTCTGGAACACATTATCTTCATAGAGGATATGAAAACTTAGTAGAGAAGCTCTCAGGACTTGGAGCTAACATCGCTACGGTAACATCTTCTCCTCTGCCGAATTTAAAAAAGAACTTAGAAACGTCAACTACAGCAAAATAAATCTGTCTTTAATAAATAAAAACAGCTCAGAGTAGGAATTTTCTTTTCAAGTTTAAGATACAGAACGTAGTATCTTCTTCTGTCTTCCTACTGAGTATAGCGCTGTTGAAATAGCTAGAGCAGCAAAAGCAATCCATGTAAATGATTCTTGAGCAACCATTCTGACTTTTTCTAGGCTTACACTATTAGGTTTTTTAAGCTCCGCAACTTTCATCGCAAGAGCTATCACTAAGGCAGGAATTGCTAATCTGGATGGAACTCCAATAGAATGTTTGGTTAGGCCACCTTTAGAAACAGCAAATTTATGAGACACCATTGCAAACGCTAGCCAAACAGTAATCCATCTAAAATCACTTGAAATAACAGGCCTGCAACAATTTTTAAATATTAATAAAGACACCTTCATGATCTGTCCTACCATAG
>DAIEPN010000092.1 GCA_027348355.1 Chlamydiota bacterium
ATATGGGATATAAGGGAGAACATTCTTACGAGATTATTTCCGAGTTTGCATATCAAAAAATCATCTACTTACCAGTAGAGCAGCTTGTAAACGCTATCATGAAAT
This sequence comes from Chlamydiota bacterium, assembly GCA_027348355.1. GTDB lineage: Bacteria > Chlamydiota > Chlamydiia > Chlamydiales > Rhabdochlamydiaceae > JABEVM01. The sequence goes on from DAIEPN010000092.1 coordinate 106, forward strand.
ATGGAGCCCCCATAACTCTCTATATTTATTGTAATCCTCTTTATCTATTAGTAACCTAAATCCTTTCTCTTCTTTTTCTGAGAAATTTTAAAATTCATCTCAAGTATCTAATAGTCAATAAGATATAATCAATTCAATTAATGATTTTTGTTTTAAAAATCTGATAATCAGTAAATTGCGATAAATTAATATTCTCATGTCATTATAAACAAACTCATTAACACAATTAATTAATAAAATATTGTAATAAATAAAATTTTAATTCAAATAATTAAATAATGTGTTATAATGTAAATAATTATTTTAAAATATAGGGATTAACAAGGAATAATATGTCTCATTCAGTAATATTACCAAGACAAAGACAATCCTACCTTCTTATAGACGGCCTCAATACCCCTCCTGAGGAAACTGACACTACTATAAATGAAAAATCAAGCCTATATGCAAGAATCTGGGAAATCTTTGTAGACGCCATTAAAACATTGGGAACATGGCTTATATCTTGTTTTCAAAGTGAAGATGATGAAGAATGCCTTGATGTTTTCCTTGATGTTTTCCTTGCAGATAGCAGGAACACCATAGAGACATCTGATGAACAGATTAATGATTTAGCGCAGTTCTTGCATACAGGGAATACACAACAAATAATCGCTGGCAATACAATAAACTCTCCTTTTTATGAAAAATTAGCTGAAGTAACTCCAGAACAAAAAGAAACTATAAAAACAATCATTCTTGCTGCTGCTAACGAAGATATAGATACTATTAGTTTAACTTCCACAGTAATTTCTAATGCAGCTCAAATTTCACATCTTCACCCTATTGTTATTTGTACTTTAATCTTTTCGAATCAAGAATTAATCAAAGCATTCAATACAATCAAATCACTTCCAGAAAAACACAAAAACACTTCGTTTTGGTCGAAACCCGCGTTGCTCGAGAAACGTATTCAGGGATTAGAAATCGCAAGAAATAAATTACAAACTTCTCAAGACATCGATAAATATCTCCCGGATTTCTGCCATATGATGGGAATCGATCCAAATTTTGTGAATGCTAAAAAGGCAAAAAATTGGGATGAGATCTTTACAACGCTTGCTGAAGTTGGCCTTGATCCAAACAAAAGATTTGAGCCGCAAGATTCTTCTTTATCTAGGGAGCCTGAACAAACTATGATTAAAGATGAAGATAGCAAAATTGAAGAAGCCTCTATAACAAAGGTCCTGATATCTTCCTTAGAAGATAAGGATAAGACTGCTATAGCTTCTTTATCAACACAAGAAAAATACGATTCCAAAAAGTCAGCTTCCTACTGGACAACTCTAAGTTCAACAAATGATCCTCATACTACTTTATTGGCTCTCATGACAAATCCTTCCTTTGTAGAAAAATTTGAAAAGAGAAAGGGATTCCATCCATTCCATTCCATGCAACGAGAAACCCTAATCAAAGATATGAGCCGGGCTCTTTATCTTGCAGATAAGGAAAAGAAAACGATTACAGAATTATCAAGTCTAAAAGCCTGGGAGAAATTCCTTACTAGACTTAGCGAAAACCCAAATGAAAGAACAAATCATCTAAATTGGGCCTCTATTGCAAATGAAGTTATGGGGGAAATGAAAACACCTTCAACAACGGAAAAATTAGTAAGTATGACAAGAGAATTACTCCCTAATATGGGCCCCTTTACGCAAACATTCCTTTAAGAAAAAACGGAGCCGTTTGCAGCTTGGTTGATATCAGGGAAAAGTAATTTCCGTTCAGATTCAACCACAAGGACCATTCCTTGGCTTTCTATCCCCATTAATTTGGCAGTTTGCAGATTTGCCACTACAACCACTTTTTTCCCAATCAGATGTGCGGGATCTTCTACAGCTTCGGAAATACCGGAGACAATCGTCCTCTTTTCAAATCCCAAATCAACTAAAAGCTTAAGAAGCTTTTTACTTTTAGGTACTTTTTCAGCCTCTAAAATCTCTCCAATGCGAAGGTCGATTTTCTTAACATCTTCGATATTGATTTCAGATTTAAGGGTGGTTATTTCAGACATACTAGCGGTTTCCTTTTTGCTGTGAAGAAGAGTTATCTCTTTGGCAATAATTTCATCTTCTACCCTGGCAAAGAGGATTTCAGGGGTTGGAAGCGGCTGTCCTACCCTATTTTCTTCTGAAATCTCCTTTTTCCACAAAGCAGATGAAAGGTTTGTGGTGTATCCTAGTAATTTCCATAGTTTCTCTGCGGAAGTCGGTATGATTGGATAGGAGACGACCGCAAGCACTTTAAGGGCGTAGATACAGCATGCAATGGTATTATACATATCTTGCAGGGTCTCTTCTTGTTTTCTAGCAGCCCAAGGCTTTTTCACATCAAAGTAGACATTCCCAACTTGCGCAAGCCCCATCATAAGCTGGCTTGCTTTTCGAAGATGAAAAGATTGATAAGCTGAAGAAATTTCAGAAGCTAGGGAAGTAATTTTTTGCAGGAAAGTCTCATCTACCTCATGCAAGTCCTTCATTCCAGGGATTTTTCCATCGCAATGTTGCTTTGCAAAAACAAGAACACGGTTTGCTAAATTTCCATACTTGCCGGCTAGCTCGCTGTTACATCTCATTTGAAAATCTTCCCAAGAAAATTCAGAATCTTGAGATTCCGGAGCATTAGCTGCGATCGCATAACGAATTTGATCTGTGGTAAAAGCTTCAAAAAACCTTTCTAGATCAATATACCAGCCATCCGACTTACTAAACTGACGCCCTTCCAAATTATAAAATTCGTTCGCTGGAAGTTCATCGACAAGTTTATAAGGCTCGTTTTGACCCATGATCATAGCCGGGAAAAAAACAGCGTGGAACGGGATATTGTCTTTTCCAATGAACTGAACAAGTTTAGTTTCGTGATTGCACCAATAGGCCTTCCACTCATCAGGTTTCCCAATCTTTTCAGCCCATTCTCTTGTTGCTGAAATGTATCCGATAGGAGCATCAAACCATACATAAAACACTTTCCCTTCAGCTTCAGGAAGAGGAACGGGAATTCCCCAATCAGAGTCCCTAGTAATCGCTCTCGGCCTTAAATCTTCGATATATTTTTTAGCGAAATGGATCACATTTGGCTTCCAGTCCTTGGAAGCTAGCCATTTTTCTAATTTATCTCTAAAAAGATCAAAACGCAAAAACCAATGTTTGGTCACTTTTTTTATTAGCGGCGCGTTCGATAATTTAGATCTTGGAGAAATCAAATCAATCGCTTCAAAACTTGCCGCGCATTTAGGGCATTCATCTCCCCTCGCTTTATCAAAACCACATTTTGGACAAGTTCCAATCACATAACGATCCGCTAAAAAGAGTTGCTCTTTCTCAGAAAAAAGCTGTGGTGTTTCTTTTGCTTCAATATATCCATTTTCGAGCAAATCACGAAAAAAGGCTTGTGTGGTCTCTACATGCTTGGACCATGTGGTACGAGAATAGTGATCAAAGGAGAAATTAAGTTGCGAAAAAAAGTTCTTGATCACTTCGTGATAGATGTCGACATGCTCCTTCGGTGTCCTTTTTGCTATTTGCGCTCCCAGAGTAATAGCTATACCAAACTCATCAGAACCGCAAATATATAAGACATCATTTCCTTGCATGCGCTCGAATCTAGCATAACAATCCGCCGGGAGATAGGCTCCTGCAATATGTCCAAAATGGAGAGGACCATTCGCGTAAGGCAAGGCAGCTGTGATCAAAATGCGCTTTTTCATACAAATCGCTTACTTTTTCTCTTCATTGAGCAGGTCTCTAAGCTCTTGCTTTGTAGGATTAGTCTTGAATTCATCAAGGTGATACTTATTAGGATTTCTTGCAACTTCATCCAAAAAAAAGTCTAGATGGATCTCTTTTCCAGAGCGTACCATGTGTCTTATAATCTGAATTGCGTAGTTCGCAAGTTCAAAATTGTTCTTAAAATACTTCTTGATTTTTTCACTTGTTAAATTCTCACGAGCTATCATATCTTTTCTCTCTTTTAATAAAAAATGGTCATATAAAGCAGATCTCTAACGAGCTCTATGCTCTTCGGAAATGAGGATACTACGCAAGACTTGATAGGCTACTTCAAGCTTTTCATTTACGATCACGTAGTCATACTCTTTACTTTTCTTAATTTCGCCCTCGGCCCAAGAAATTCTCTTTTCCATACTGGTTTCTGTCTCGGTTTGCCGCTTTCCCAGTCTTGCTCGTAGCTCTTCTAAAGAAGGAGGAGCAAGAAATACAAAAATTGCTTGAATTTCTTTCTTAACTTGAGCCGCACCTTGCGTATCGATCACAAGAAAAACGTGCTTACCTTGATTCAAAAGACTTTCTACAGAGGTCTTGGAAGTGCCGTAGTAGTGGTCAAAAACTTTTGCATACTCTAAAAAATCACCTAGCTTAATTCTCTTTTCGAACTCCTCATTCGTGAT
>DAIEPN010000061.1 GCA_027348355.1 Chlamydiota bacterium
GTTGTAAAAGGCCTAGTTTGTTCTTAATCACTTTCTGATAAATGGGAAAATTCATTTTTGTTCTCCTTGTTTTATATCACACTAAGGAGAAACGGTAATCTATTTTTTAGATTTTGTCAGATTAAATTAGGTTTAGTGCAAGAAAAGAAACAGATCTCTTTACCTCTGCGTAACAATCAAAGAAGTGACTCACACCTTAGTAGCTTAGTCTCTTTTTCATTTCTCTATGATATACTCCCATACGTTCGTAAGGATTTCCATGTTCTTCATAGCCTAGTTGTCTATAAAAGGAAGCAGCTTCTTCCAAAACATGAAGATAAATTTCTTCAATCCCCTTCTTGAATAGAACCGTCTCTAAAGTATTCATAATTTGACGACCAAAGCGTTTGCCTTGGTACTCGTCACTGATTGCGAGTTGAGACACCCTACCGGTTTTTTCTGTTTCTGGATAAAATAGAATACATCCTACGACTTTTTTCCCTTCCATCGCTAAAAGGTGTAAACTTTCTGTTTCTTGAGGAAAAACTTCAGAACCAGGAGGAAGACCGAGAGGCTTTTGTAAAACTTCCCAACGGAGCATAAGCTCTTTTGTATATTCAGGATCGTTTACTTGGATAAACTTAAACTTCATACAAATCTCCTTCAAATCAGCGTAGTTTTCAAGCCCTGACGAATAAAGAGTATTTATTCCTTTAATTTGTATGTAAACTAAACCAATAATTAATCCAAGTTTTGTTTATAAATGTTTATATAATTACATTATTCAATATAAACAAATAAACTTTTTAGATAATTTCCTTCGGGATGATAAATGGAAACAGGATGATCTGATGCTTGAATATGCTCAGAGAGTATTTTTAGATTTCTTTTGGCTTCCAGTGCCGCCTGAAAAAGTAATTTTTGAAAGAGCCCCTTGTCGATGAAATACGAACAGGAGGAGGTGAGAAGAAAACTGTTTGGTGGGATTTTTTCAAGAACGCTGCGATTAATTTCTTTGTATCCTTTACACGCCTGATTGACATCTCCCATCTTCTTAGCAAAGGCTGGAGGATCGAGTATGACTAAGTCATACTCTAAAGAGGAAGATTTGAGGAATGTGAACACATCCTCTGCGATTTCTCTATGGGGCGCGGAAGGACTATTTACATTCATGTTTTTCTTAGCAAGTTCTGTAGCAGATTTAGAAATATCTACGCTGTCTACAAGTTTTGCTCCTCCCTCCATTGCATATACAGAAAATCCTCCGGTATAAGAAAAGCAGTTGAGCACTCGTCTTCCCAGAGAATACTGCTCAATCTGTTTTCTCATTTCTCTCTGGTCTAAGAAAAATCCCGTTTTTTGCCCCTGCTCTAAAGAGAGAAAAAAGGCATGTCCATTTTCAAGAAATTGGATTTCATCAGGAGAGGATCCAAAGATAAACCCTTTTGCATCCTCTAGACCTTCTTTTTCTCGAGAGGAAGAAGAGCTTTTCTCATAGATTGCTATAGGTTTAATAAGATCTACTAAAATTTCAACAATGAGGGTTTTAAGTCTTTCCATACCACAGGTGCTGATTTGCATTACGAGCACTTTGTCATACACATCGACAATAAGACCCGGGAGGTCATCTCCTTCTGCATTGATTAGGCGATAGCCACTGGTTTTTGATAGACTGAAAAGCGTTTTACGTAAAACGAGAGCCTTTGCACACTTCTCTTTTATGACGACTGCAATGTCCTCTTTTCCAAAAGTCAACACTCTTCCGCAAAGGCTATTTTCTCTATGAAAATAGGCTTGCGCTAAAAATTCTTTTTTAGAAGAAAGAACAGACAGGATTTCTCCATTTTTGAAATCGGGGAACCTGTCAACGGCCCCTGAAAAAATCCAAGGGTGTTTTTGAAGAAGGGACTTTTCTTTCCCTTCTTTTAAGATTACAGATTTGTTATGCATGAACAGCTAGCCGAGGGGATGTCTTCTTTGGAGCCTTTTGGGAAAGAGATTTTACAACTCTTCCAATTAAATCATATTCAGCCACCTCTGTGATTTCAACTTCGTACCATTCACCAAATGCATCTACTTTTCTGCCGTCATTGATAATTACTTGTCCGTCGATTTCAGGGCATTGGCCATAAAAACGTCCAACCATCAAAAGGTCTGTCTCAGGATGATATCCCTCTACAACAACTTTATATTTTTGACCTAGGAAGCGTTTATTTCTCTTTTTAACCATTTTCTTCTGCATGCTAGCTAGTTTTTCAAAACGCTCTTGCTTGACCTCTTCTGGAAGATGACCAGCCAGTTTTGCAGAGAAAGACCCTTCTTCTTTGGAATAGGTAAAAATCCCAACATTGTCTAGTGGGTATTTCTGGATAAAAGTAAGCAGCTCTTCAAACTCTTCTTCCGTCTCTCCTGGGAACCCTACCATTAAACTTGTTCGGATTACAATATTTGGGATTTGCTTTCTAAGTTTTTCTAGCGTTTCTCGAATCTGCGCACCATCGGTTTTTCTGCGCATAGATTTGAGAATACGGTCGTTGATATGTTGAATAGGCATATCAAGATAAGGGCAGATGCGCGAGTCACTTTGCATAATCTCGATTAGACCATCAGTGATTTCATCAGGGTAGAGATATAAAAGGCGCAGCCAGAAGTCTTTTTCCACTTTTAGCATCTCTTTTAAAAGGTTTTCTAAACCATCTTTCTCTTTACGGTCTTTTGCATAGTCCCCTAAATCCTGGGCAATCAAAATCACTTCTTTCACACCTTGATCTAATAGGAGTTTAAACTCTTTTACAACCTGGTCCTGCGGTTTACTTCGAAGAACTCCTTTGATATCTGGGATAACACAAAAAGAGCAGCGCTTTGCGCAACCTTCTGCGATCTTAAGATAAGCATAATGCTTTGGGGTAGAGATTTGCCTTGGGATTTCTCCAGTTTGAAGATAGCTCTTAGCTGAAGTAATCCCTTCACCTGCATTGTCAGACTGTACTGCTTCTAGGATTTTCTCTACATCGCCAGACCCTAAAAAGTAATGCACATTCGGGAATTTTGCTTTGATCTCTTCACTATGATTTTGTACCATACAACCAGCCACGATCACTTTAGCATCTTTTTTCTTCTCTTTAAAAAGGGAGCCAATTGTATCACAGGACTCATCACGAGATTTTGCTAAAAATCCGCAGGTATTAACAACTAAGAAGTCAGCTTCCGCAGAATTCTCTACCACTTCGTATCCAGCTTTCATAAGAATGCCAAGCATGACCTCGCTATCGACAAGATTCCTTGCGCAGCCAAGGCTTACAAAATGAATTTTGTTTCTGGAAAAAGAGGAAACGAACATGAATAAATACCTATAAATCTTTTGAATAAAGAGAGTAGTTTACCGCTTTTTCTCAAATGAAGCAAGAACTCTCATTAAGGAGGATGCAGTCTTACATCTTGAATCTGATAAAGATAATTTTAGAATAAAAATTAACTGTGTTAAATTAATCCTATGTAGAAGAATTTCTCCTTTAGAAAATTCTCTTCTTTGCTACACTCAAGATTTTTCTTAAGCTTTTTTATTCATGAAAACAATTTTTTTACCTTGGATAGCCTTTTTAGCAAAGAGAATCAGTATCTTATGCTTTTCCCTATTTCTAGTAGTGAGCGTAACTTTTTTCTTGATGCACAATATTCCAGGGGATCCTTTTACTCAGGAACAGGTCATTCCAGAAGAGATCATGCTTGCAATGAAAAAATTCTATGGTCTCACCGATCCTTGGTATGTGCAATATGGAAGAT
>DAIEPN010000097.1 GCA_027348355.1 Chlamydiota bacterium
CTATGGCTCTTCGCTCTTGTAAACGTTCTTTTGTTTGTGCGACGTGTCTATTAATTTCTCTGTTTAGTCCTTCGTTTGGTATTATGATCGCTTGTACCTATTTCATGATGTTTGACCCACAAGGGATTGAAGAAGTGGTCCCAACCTCATTGCAATCTCAGTTTAAAGACTTCTTTACTTATACCAAGCCGGTTTAAGCCTTTTTTATTCATGTTTTTATTTTTATTAAACGTGAATTTTTCGTCTTATGGATGTAAATTAATTATTTTATTATATTTTTTTCATTCTAATTCCAAATTTATTTTTATCTAAATTGATCTGATATATATCATACCCCCTTCCTAAGAGTTAACTTTAAGGATGCTATGTTTTCCCGTCCAATATCAACCGCAAAATTTGCACCCCCGTTTTTACCTGGAGAGATTAGCCAAAATGGGATCTCCTCTAGATCATCAGCATTAGAACGTCTAACTCAGATACAAACACACCTGTTTCCTCAAATAACCTCTGCCTCTTCTTTACAAGCTGAACCTCTCTCTGCTACCTCAATTCCAGATGTACTTAATCCAGAACTGAATGAGGCCAGTCGGTCTTTAATTAATGATACTTTAAGTAAGATGGGCGGTTTTGTAGGATGGTGCTCGAAGGAAAAAGCACATAAAATGATGCTTTTAATTATAGCTACAAAACCCAATGTTTGCGCAGAAATTGGTGTGTTTGGAGGACGATCCTCATACCCCACTTTACGAGCATTAGAGCATAACAAAAGGACAGAAGGAAAAAGCGGTGTTTTACATGCTATCGATCCTTGGAGTAATGCAGAGGCAGTAAGAAATTTTAATCCTACTGAAGCACACGCAAATTGGTGGAGAAGTGTGCCTCTTGGAAAAATCCATGAGCAATTTAATGTAAGCCTACAAACAAGCGGTTTGACTAGTTATTGTGTAATTCATAAACAAACCTCTTCTGAGGCATTCCAACAATTGCCAAAGGCGATTGATATTTTACATATCGATGGAAATCATTCTCAAGAATCTAGCACTTCAGATGTAGAAACATATCTGCCTAAAGTTAAAGAAGGTGGATATGTTTGGTTCAATGATATTCATTGGGCTACAAGAAAAGCAGCGTTTGCTATTCTTCTTGAACAATGTGATCTTATTTATACAGATGCGGAAAATAAATTTGCCCTTTTAAGAAAAAGAGAGGTGGTTGTCCTCCAGGCTCCAGCTTCAGAGGCAAACCCTACAGAAATAGAAGAAGCTGTAAGACTAACTCCTGTAGAGGAAAATCACGAGGAAGACACTGTTAATGATCCAGTTTCAACACCGATCCAGCCCTCAACGTCAACTTTGGAAGAGCCGCAGTTAACTAATGTAACCAGAGATGAAGGCTTAACTCCTACTTCAGAATTTCAAGATCTACCGATAGAGGGAAGAAGAGACTTGACCTCTATAGTCTATGATAACGTAGGAGTTTCTATTAAAAATCTGCTTTTAGTTTTAGCCTTAGGTCAGGAACTAATTTCCTCAATAGTGAATGCAGAAAGCGTATCTTCGGCTTTAACTGCGGTGCAGAAGCAGGTTAGATCAGCTCTAAAAGATGTAAACTTGTCTCCTGTTTTAGCTCCGTTTCAGACTCTACTTTCTGCTATCGATAAACATCCGAAGGTATCACTGGTTGTAGCTTTAGTTATAGGTTTGTCCATGTTGATATATGATAGGATAGAAGAAATGAAAGCTGAGCAGGGTTTAAAGAGTTTACAGGAAGACATTAAGAAAATAAGTGAAGGAGTGAAAGATTTGAAGAAAAAAGCAGAAGAACTGCAAAGTAATCTTTCAAGAAAGAGAAGTGATAAATAGAGCTTCCATTAAAACAATCAGTTAGATGTTGGCAATCCTAAACGGATGAAGTAAATGATTAGACTTTTTGGTTTCATTTTTGAAAAAATTATCCATCTAAGTTTAAGGAATATTATATCATGTCCCTTAAGGCAGCAGCCGTATTGCATTAAAACAAAAGAAATACAGTACTGACCAAAACAGCTTAACTGATTTTCTCTACAGTAAACCCTATTTGTGACTCTTTTCCTGATTTTTCTAACACCATCTTCACAACAGAGTTATGAGAGATATCTCCTTTAAGAAGGGCGGTAGAAAGTAGGTTTACTATCTTTTGTTGGATAAGGCGTTTTAATGGTCTTGCCCCGAAGAGAGGATCATATCCTTCTTTAGCAAGATAGCTAACCACTTCTTTTTCATAGGTGAGGGCGATATTTTTTTCTACAAGCCTTATCGCTACTTTTTTCAATTGGATCTGGCAGATGTTCTCCATATTTTCAGGTTGCAGAGGAAGGAAGGGGAGGACTTCATCAAGACGGTTGAGAAATTCTGGGCGAAAATGTGCTTTTAAAATGGGATCAATAAGAGCAAGTACCGCTTCTTTTGACCATTTA
>DAIEPN010000101.1 GCA_027348355.1 Chlamydiota bacterium
TTTTTCCTTTTCTGCTGTCCTAGAAAAAAATGACGTCTTTGAAGAATATTTTGCAACATCTCATGATTTTACCTTTTCACATGCAGCTCCTCTATTTGACATACCCTATATGCACTTGCAAACAAAAGATTGGAAAGAAGAATTAGAAAGAGCCCTATTAGAAAGAAAATCCTGTATCATAGAGATTTCCACAAATAGAGAAGAAAACCTTCTTTTACATAAACAAATCACAGAAATGGCACTAGCTTCTTGTGAAAAAGTTACAGAACTTGTACAAACCTAAGGATATATTATGCTAACTTTTTCTTGCTTTGGATCCCCTGCAAATCCTTCCGTACTCTTTCTTCACGGATTCTTAGGTTGTAAAGAAGATTTTCTTCCTATTGCTAGATCTCTAGAAGGCGATTTGTATTGTATTTGTGTTGATCTGCCAGGACATGGATCTCCCATGTCAGAAGACATTTTACTCCCTTTTCTGGAATTACTAAATATACTCTCTCTGGAAAAAACCATTTTAATTGGGTATTCAATGGGAGGAAGGCTCGCCATGATGCTCAGAGAAGAATACCCAGAAAAATTTCCAGCAGTAGTAATCATGTCGGCGCATGTTGGACTTAAAGAGACAAGTGAAAAGAAATCTCGTAAAAGTTTTGAATCAACCTGGGAGAATTCTCTTGAAAGTGACCCTCTCGAAATATTTCTAGACAAATGGTATAATCAACCTCTATTTGCACCTCTTAAAGAAAAGAAGGAATCGTTTGAAGAAATTTTACTACGAAGAAAAAAACATGATCCTGCAAATCTTTTACAAATGTTTAGAAAGATGCATTTAAGCAATCAATCTAGATATTCCCTTTTCGAGGGCAGCTTATTTTTGTTTGGGGATAAAGACCATAAATACCGAGATCTCTATAAGGAACTTCCTCAAGAAGCCGAAGTAGAAAATATTCCTAATAGTGGGCACTGTGTACATCTAGAAAATCCAAGTATGTGCTCAGAAAAACTAAAAACTTTTTTGAAAACCAAAGCATTACAAAGCATCTAAATAAAAAAAAGCTTCTCGATTTCTTTAGTAAAAAAATAGATTAAATATCATAGTCTTTATATAAATCACTACAAAGTAAAGGTACTTTATGCAAATAGACAACGCACAAAATATCGAAAATGAGAAAACCTTGGACAAAGAAAATTTCTCTTGGAAGCCTTACGGAGAATACACCGATATTAAATATCACAAAGCAGAAGGGATTGCAAAGATTACCATCAACCGACCTGAGGTACGTAATGCATTTCGTCCATTAACTGTAACTGAAATGTCCCACGCCCTCCAAGATGCAAGAAATGATGCTTCTATTGGGGTGGTCATTTTAACAGGTGAAGGTAAAGAAGCCTTTTGTTCAGGTGGTGATCAGAAAATTCGAGGAACTGCTGGCTATTGTGATTCAGAAGGGGTTCATAGATTAAACGTTCTCGATTTACAAAAAGAGATCAGGTCCTGTCCTAAACCTGTCATAGCTATGGTTGCCGGATACGCAATCGGTGGCGGTCATGTCCTGCATGTAATATGTGATCTTACCATTGCTGCAGAGAATGCGATTTTCGGTCAAACAGGTCCAAAAGTTGGATCTTTTGATGGCGGATTTGGTTCGAGCTACCTAGCAAGAGTTGTAGGTCAGAAAAAGGCACGGGAAATTTGGTTTCTTTGTAAAAAATATAACGCAAAAGAAGCATTAGATATGGGTCTTGTAAACTGTGTTGTGCCTTACGAATATTTAGAAGAGACGACCATTGCCTGGTGCAAACAGATTTTAGAACATTCTCCGATTGCGCTCCGTTGCCTAAAATCAGCATTTAATGCAGACTGCGATGGACAAGCAGGAATTCAGGAACTCGCAGGAAATGCAACAATGCTTTATTATATGACAGAAGAAGGCCAAGAAGGAAAAAATGCTTTTTTAGAAAAAAGAAAACCGAATTTTAGTAAGTTCCCTAGGAGACCCTAATGCAGACTCTCCAAATCTGGATCGGCGCAATGCGCCCTAAGACATTGATTGCAAGTGTTTCTCCTGTAGCCATCGCCTTTTGTTTTGCAATCAGTCATGGATACAAAGACTATCTCCTGTTTCTCTATACACTTTTAGCCTCGATTTGCATCCAAATCGGCACGAACCTCGCCAACGACTATTTTGATGGCATACGAGGGGCCGACACCCCAAATAGAAGGGGGCCTCTTCGAGTCACAGCATCTGGGATAGTCAGTGAAATGTCTATGAAAGTAGCGATTTCAAGTGCGTTTATCTTAGCCTCTATCCTCAGCATCTACTTAATTTGGCACGGAGGAATTTTAATCGCTCTGATTGCAAGTCTATCTGTAGCGCTCGGGCTTTTATATACCGGAGGCCCCTACCCTATCGGATATTTAGGCCTAAGTGAGATCTTTGTACTCCTTTTCTTTGGGGTTATTGCAACAGGAAGTACCTATTATTTACAAAGCGGCATCTTCTCCTATAAAGCTTTTCTTCTAGGAATTTCTCCCGGATGTTTTTCCTGCGCTATATTGACAATCAACAATCTTAGAGATGTCGAAGAAGATACCAAAGCACAGAAAAAAACTCTCATTGTTAGATTCGGCTCAAAATTTGGCAAAATCGAATACATGTTCTGCCTTGTACTAGGAATTTTAATCCCCGTCTTTTTTCTTATTCCCCATATTTTTGGTTTTGTGAGCATGGCATTTCTTTTTCCTGCGATAAAATTAATCCAAGCAGTCTTTTCTAAATCCCCAGACTATTTAGGACTTCTTCCACAAACTGCTCTCTTGTTCGCTCTTCATACTTTTGTAATTTGTCAAGGGTTTATACTTATATGAAATATTCTGAAATACGTGTCTTTAAATATACAATCCCTATCTATAACCAGTCATTTTCGGAAAGAGAAGGGCTTTTGCTTCAAACCAGAGTGGCTGGGAAAGAACTTTGGAGTGAAGTGGCTCCCCTCCCTTCTTGGAGCAAAGAGACACTTACGGAGATTATTTCTTTCTTGCAAAACGATCTATTTTTCTCGCTAGAAATGTTGTCTACTTTTCCTCCTTCTCTACAATTTGGAATCGAATCTCTGCAAGAACAGATTGAGCAAGAAAATCTACGACTTCAGAAAGCCCCTATGTCAAGACCTATAGAACTCCAACCCTCCCTTGAATTTGAAACAATTGAAAAGACTGCTCAAGATGTACTCTTGATTGACAATCCAATCGGAATCACGTCACCTGAATCTATCTTACAAGGTGAAAAAGTCTCTTTAAATGGCCTTCTAATAGGATCTCTAAAATCCATGGAGAAAAGACTATCTCAAATCCTCGATAACGGCTACACAACAGCCAAACTTAAAATACAACATTTAAACGAAGACGAAGCATTAGGGTTCATTAAAGAGATCAAAGGAACGATTAAACTTCGACTTGACCTGAATAAAAGCTGGGACTTAGACCAAGCTCTCCATTTCTTTTCTCATTTTTCTGATACCGACTTTGAATATATTGAAGAACCCTTAAAAAACTTCTCGGATTTAAAGCATTTCCCTTATCCTATAGCCCTTGATGAGTCCCTTCGAGAAATTTCCATGGAAGAACTACAAACCCTTCCCAATTTAAAGGCCTGTGTTGTAAAACCCACTCTCCATGGACGTTTTGCTTCTTTTGAACCCATTTACCAGTTTTGCAAAGAAAATCAAAAAAGCATGATCCTCAGCAGTAGCTTTGAAAGCGGGGTAGGCCTAGTACAAATCGCAAGACTATCAAGAAAACTCTCTATTCCCAGCTGTATGGGGCTTGATACCTATCAATTCTTAAAAGAAGATGTTCTGCAAGCCCCCCTATTTATTGAAAAGAATCAACTTTTTATCCCTGAAACATTAGTTGTGAATAAACGTAAACTTGTTGAGATAGCTCGTATACTATGGTAAGTCAGGTGTGTCCCATTGCAGAACATGCCAAAAAAAGACCTCAAAACCTTGCTCTAATCACAGATAAGGTAAGCATCTCCTACCTTGAGCTAGAAAAGGAAGTAGGAAGGCTTGCAAAATACCTGCAAAGTATCAACAGCTCTAGAAAAAAGAAAATTGTCTTCCTAGCTCATAAAAATATAGAAACTGTTTGCCTTTTTTTCGCATTATTTCGAAATAGTATGATTGCCTGTCCGATCAACCCTAAACTTCCTCAAAAAGGGATAGAAACCTTCACACAAGAATTAGATGATTTTCTTTTCCTTGATCCGATCCAACTATTTCAAGCCTCTTGCTCTTCTGAAATCACAGCATCTCCAGAACTTGACTTTACCAAAACTGCAACCATGCTTGCCACATCAGGTTCTTCTCAAAAACCCAAAATCGCCTGTCATACACTGAACAATCATTACTATAGTAGTCTTGGATTTTGTGAGAATATATCCTTACAAGAAAATGATCGCTGGCTCCTCTCTCTTCCTCTTTTTCATGTCAGCGGCCTATCTATTTTATTTCGCTGCTTTTTTCAAGGGGCATCCGTTGTCATTTCAGAAGAAAATATAGAGGTTGCACTTTCTAAATATAGAATCAGCCATCTCTCTCTTGTGACAACTCAACTACGAAGATTTGTCCAAACAAAGACCGTCGCCAAAAGTCTTAAAACAACTATCCTCGGTGGAGGTCCCATACCAGTTTCTTTATGGCAACAAGCTTCCGAAATATGTAACGGGCTATGTCATTCCTATGGCCTCACCGAAACAGCTTCTTTAGTTACAATCGATGTAGATCCTTCAGTTACCTCTTATGGCCTTTCATTAGGAAAAACTCTTCCTTATAGAAATTATAAGATAAAAGAAGGAGA
>DAIEPN010000064.1 GCA_027348355.1 Chlamydiota bacterium
CTTCTTTATTGTAAAGAAGAAGGTAAAATTAGTGTTTTAGAGAACGCTGTAACGACCTCTTCTTTAAAACTTGACCTTGCAATTGCCCACACAAGATGGGCAACGCACGGCGCAGCCTCTAAAAAAAATGCCCATCCTCAATTTGATGAGAAAAACACCGTGGCTGTCGTACATAATGGGATTATTGAAAACCACCACGTACTCCGAGAAATGCTTATAGCAGAAGGAGTCTCCTTTGCTTCAGATACAGATTCGGAAGTTGTGGCCCAATTGATTTCCTTTTTTTATGAAGGAGATTTCTATACAGCTGTGAAAAAAACGGTAACCGAGTTAGAAGGATCTTTTGCGTTAGCCATAATCCACAAAAACCATCCGGATCAAATTATTGCTGTGTCAAGAGAAAATTCGCTTGCTATCGCACAAAATAAATCTCGCAACGAGAGCTTTATCTCTTCAGATGTAAATGCATTCTTTGAAGAAGAACTTGAGGTATTTTACTTAAAAGATGATGAAATTGCCGTGGTTAGCTCAAGTAGCGTAGATGTCTTTGACAAAGAACAAAACCGTATTATCAAAAGTCTAGAAAAGCTAGGAATCCGAGATTTTACTATATCTAAAAATGGATTCGAGCATTTCATGCTGAAAGAAATTTATGAGCAGCCTCAAACAATTAGACAAGCATTGTTCCATCGGATCAACCGTGAATTTGGAAGTGTAGAGTTCGAAAATTTTTCTCTCTCGACTCAAGAACTACTTGGAACAAAACGGATCCTCATTTTAGCCTGTGGAAGTTCTTGGCATGCTGGAAGCATCGCTTCTTCTCTTTTAGAGAATGTCGCTCGTATTCCAACACAAGCAGAAATTGCCTCCGAATTCCGTTATAAAAACCCCATTATCTCCCCTGATACTTTGGTCATTGCGATCAGTCAATCCGGCGAAACCTTGGATACAATTGCCGCAGTCAGAGAAGCCAAAAACAAAGGGGCCACCGTTTTGGCTATCTGTAACGTACCTAACTCTACTCTTTCTAGAGAAGCTCATAGTTGCATTTTCTTAAAAGCAGGTCCTGAAATTAGTGTTTGCTCTACTAAAGCTTTTACTAGCCAAATCACAGTTCTCTCCCTTTTTACTCTCTTCATGGCAAGACTCCGCAATATGAGCAAAGAAGAAGGTCAGCAATTTATTGAAGGAATCAACGCGCTTTCAGAAAACGTGGAGAAAGTTCTAAAAAATAGTGAAAAAATCAAATCGTTCGCAAAAAAATATGCCCATCTAGATAACTTTTTTTTCTTGGGAAGGCACTATATGTACCCAACAAGCTTAGAAGCTGCTTTGAAATTAAAAGAAATCAGCTATTTGCATGCAATGGGCTATCCGGCAGGAGAACTGAAGCATGGACCGATTGCGTTAGTTTGTCCTGACCTACTGACTGTGGCTCTTTGCGGAAACGAGCATACCTATGAAAAACTGCTAAGCAACCTAATGGAAATCAAAGCAAGAGGAGGTCCAATCCTCGCTTTTGCTCCAGAAGGGGCTGAGCAGCTTAGCTCTATTACGGAAAACATAGTCTATATACCTAAAGTCGATGATGAATTTTCCCCCATTCTTTACTCAGTAGCTTGCCAGCTTTTTGCCTATTATATAGCTGTAGAGCGCGGTACAGAAATTGACCAACCAAGAAACTTAGCAAAGTCAGTAACTGTGGAATAAATCATTTTTTTATTGCAAGACTTTAGCACTTATTATAAGTCTAGAGTAAAAAGCAGTAGATAATGAAATTTCGTACTAAATTATATCTTATTCTTGTTGCCTTAGCATTTGCCTGTGTGACGATCGGGCTTGTGATATCGTATTTTCAAATGCGAAAGCTCTTTCTTGGGGAATTCCGTAGTAAGGCGCTCTCCATTGCAGCAACAACAGCTTCTTTACTTGATCCTGAGGTTCTTAAGAAAATTAACAACCCAAGTGATGCATTTACAAAAGAGTTTGCCGATTTTCGTGAAGCGCTTCGCAAAGCAAGGAATAATAATCAAAGAAAAGACGTCTTTGTCATCTACATGTATACCCTTAGGCCTTCACATGACGACCCCAAAAAACTCGTAATTTTGGTCAGCGCCGCCAATACACCGGAAGAAACATCGCCTATTGGCACACCTTTTATTTCTTCAATTTCTAAAGAAATAGCTGAGAATATCACTTCGAACTACACACCAAAAAAATTTAAAAAGGACCAATGGGGAACATGGCTTAGCGCTTTTGTTCCTATTTTCGATGCGAACGGAAAATATGTTGCAACACTCGGGATAGACATTAGCGCAGAAGATATTGAATACCAACTTTTTGCGCTCATAAAAATTGTAGTGTATGCCTTTACTCTTACTTTTTCACTTGCTATGTTTTCTGCTTTCTTCTTAGCTAAAAGTATCACGCATTCACTTTCTACAATCCGCGAATCTATACAGCAGATCAGTCAAGGAGATTTTGAGCAAAGACCTCATTTAAAAACCCGCGATGAATTCCGTGAGCTTGCAGACTCCATCAGCGAAATGGCAGAAGGGTTGAAAGAAAGAGACAAATTGAAGGTTAATTTTGCGAAGTATGTCTCTTCCCACGTACTAGAAAAAACTCTTTCTCTTGAATATCCCAATAAAATCGAAGGAGAAAGGAAAAAAATTACTGTTGTCTTTTGCGGAATACGAAACTTCTTAAAGCTTACAGAAACTCTTTCTGCAGAAGATGTTGTCAGTATACTGAATCAATATTTTGCAAAAATGCTCGAAATCGTTTTTAAGAACCATGGAACACTAGATAAATTCATCAGTGGTGGGATGATGGTAGAGTTTGGGGCTCCAAAAGACGATCCTAATCAGGAGAAAAATGCAATTTTAGCAGCTTTAGAAATGCATAAAGCCCTAAAAACTCTTGCAAAAAAGTGGAATAAAGAAGGGAAACCCGTTATTGAAATAGGGATTGGGATTCATACAGGACTTGCTGTCGTGGGTAATATCGGCTCAGAAAAAAGAATGGAATATACTGCAATTGGAGACTCCGTAAACGTGGCTTCCAGACTTGAAGTTCTTTCCCAAGAACTTGGAGAAACAATTTTGGTCAGCGAAACTACCTACTCCGCTATAAAAGACAAATTTCCTTTTACTAGTTTAGGATTAAAAGAAATCATAGGCCGTAAAGAAGGCATTAACCTTTATGCTATAAGAGATAAGTCGTGAAATATAGAACTAAGCTTTATATCACTTTTGCGGGAGTTGCTCTTCTTTGTAGTATGATTGGGCTTGGGGTTGAGTATTTAGAAACCAAACAGTTCTATTTACAAGAATTTCGTAGCCACGCCTTATCTATCGCGGCAACAACATCCGCACTCCTCGATGTCGAAGAGATACAACAAATTTGTTATCCAAATGAGGCAGAGAAACAGAAACTTGATAAAATTAAAACCCAACTTAGACAAGCCGAACTAAGTAATAGACGGAAAGATGTTTACGTTAAACACATGTACCTAGTTTGCTTATCTGACAAGCAACCAGGCCAGCTTACTTTAGGTCTTGTTGCTGAAAGCGGAGAAATAGAAGCTGACAAAAAAGATATTTCCGCCTTTTCTACTGATGTTATAAAGAACATTAACACCTACTATGCACCCAATAAATTTTTAACGGACAAAGAAGGCATATGGCTATGCGCCTTCGCTCCCATTTATGACAGAGATGGCAGATATGTAGCAACACTTGGCGTTGACATGGATGCACAAGAAGTAGAAAACGAGTTTTATAAACTTGTAGAAATAGGAATTTTATCCTTATGCGGTTCTCTGATTGTGGCAATAATCATTGCCTCGATCTTTTCCAAAAGAGTGACACATTCCTTACGAAAAGTCTTTGAGCTTGTTGAACAAGTTCGTAAAGGAAATTTAGAATACCAAATCTCTCTTCCTAAAAACGATGAATTTAATGATCTAGGTGATGCAATCCACGAAATGTGCAAGGGGCTGCTGCAAAGAGAGCGACTAAAAATGAATTTCGCTAGATATGTGTCATCTACAGTACTTGAGAAAGCAATTCTTTCTAACACCTTACCAAAACTGGAAGGCGAGAGAAAAAAAATTACCGTGCTCTTTTCAGATCTTAGACAATTTACGACCATTGCTGAAAAAATGAGTCCGGAAATGGTTCTCTCTCTACTTAACGAATATTTTGAGAAAATGATTGAAGTTATATTTAAGCATAATGGGACTTTAGATAAATTTTTAGGTGATGGTCTAATGGTGGAATTTGGAACTCCAATTGAAGACCCATTCCAAGAAAAAAACTCTATATTAACCGCTCTGGATATGAGAAAAGAACTGATTCTACTAGATAAAAAATGGAAAAGTGAAGGCAAGCCCACCCTTGAGATGGGGATTGGAATTCATACAGGATATGCCATTGTTGGCAATGTAGGAGCCGAATATCGAATGGAATTCACTGCAGTAGGGGCAACAGTAAATATTGCCTCCTACTTACAGCAATCGACAAAAAAACTTTCCGTTCCACTCCTCATTGGAGAAGAAACAGCCCTTGCCGTGAAAGAATTATTTTTCTTAACCTATTTAGGAAAACTCGCCATCCCAGAAAGCAACGAAGTGATCAATGTATTCACCATAGATCCTTCAAAATAAAGAAGGGAACTCTTCATGGATAAAGCAACAAAACAGGCTGAAAAGGAAAGATTGGGGCTGACAAAATCTGAATGGGCCTACCGAGGAAGAATTATACAACTGCGAATCGACACTCTCTTTTCTACAGTAAAACGGGAATGCGTGACCCATCCAGGAGCTGTCGCTGTTCTACCTATTGATCACAAGGGGGATCTAATCTTGATAAAGCAATGGAGACACGCCGTTCAAAAAATTTTTATCGAGGTTCCTGCAGGAGTGTTAGAACCAGGTGAAGATCCAAACGATTGTGCTCAAAGGGAGCTCCAAGAAGAGATTGGGTTCAAAGCAAAAACCATGCTTCCTATAGGAGGCATCTACACTTCTGCTGGATTTTGCGATGAATATATCCATCTTTATTTAGCTGAGAATTTAGAAAAGAGTGAGTTGCCGCCTGATGAGCACGAGGCCATTGATCTTTATCCTCTTTCTCTAGATGATGCTTTTAAACAAATTGAAGACAATACTATATCTGACGCCAAAACAATTGTAGCTATTTTACGATACAAAAAGTGGAAAGAGGAAAAAAAAATTTAGGATATTATGAACAATTCGACCAAGAAAACAATTACATTTGTAGGATTTTTTGTTGGGACACTCCTACTCTTATCCTGTATATTCCTAAGTATTCTTCCTTCTTTGCTCTCAACAAATTTTGGAAAAGGGATCCTCATTTCTTCTTTTCAAAAAAA
>DAIEPN010000118.1 GCA_027348355.1 Chlamydiota bacterium
TAAAAAATGCATAGATTCCAAACCTTTAAGGCGGGCCTGTAATTCTGTTTGCTGCTCGTTTTTTTTTCTTATACCATGGGAATAAAATAAATAACAAAAGACAATCACAACCCACATCCACCATGAACGCACAACAACGACTTCATATGCAGTCTTCTTCCAATTTTTCATGAGCAAAAAAGTGCCTAATTCCACGGTTTTATAAGGCTGTAAAAGCATACCTGAGCAATAAAATTCAAAAATGCTAAAAGCCACATTGTGGGCAGGTCAAAAATTATTTTCCATAAAAAAAAGTACTTTTTTTTAAGACACTTTTTTTGTAAAAAAACTCTCGCCACTGCACCAAAAAAATATAACTCTATTCTAAACTAAGAAATAGCATTTTTATTAAAATTAAATCAAATAATAACTAAATTAAAATAAAATGCAATTGTTTTTTCTGGAAAATTAAACAAAAGAAATAAATTAAGCGACAGGTAATGTAATGGAAGTTTGCCCCATGTACTTCCCACCTCGATCTGCGTAGGAAACTTCGCAAATATCAGCCGCCTCATAAAACAGGACTTGAGCCAGACCTTCATTTGCATAAATTTTTGCCGGAAGTGGAGTCGTGTTAGAAATTTCTAGGGTTACATACCCCTCCCACTCTGGTTCAAAAGGTGTGACGTTCACAATAATACCACATCTAGCATAGGTAGATTTGCCAATGCAAAGAGTAAGAACATTACGAGGAATTCGGAAATATTCAACACTGCGCGCTAAAGCAAAGGAATTAGGAGGAATAATGCAATAGTCAGCTTCTACATTAAAAAATGACTGTTCATTGAAATTCTTTGGATCGACAAGAGAATTATGTAAGTTCGTAAAAACTTTAAATTCTCGAGCCACTCTCAAGTCATATCCATAACTTGAAAGACCGAAACTAATTACTTTTTCTCCCTCAACGTATCGAACTTGCTCTTCAAAGAATGGCTCAATCATTCCACGCTGCTTAGCCATCTTTTTAATCCATCGATCTGATTGAAGCCCCATATGCACCTTCCCGATTTTCGGCAGTAAATTTCTCCAAAACCCAAGAATAGATATAGCGCATCAAATCGATTTCTTGCTAGTGTTTTTATTAGTACACCTAACATTTTGAGACCTGCTATGTCAGAATCTTTTAGTAAATCTACATGGACTGAGCCAGACGATTCTTTTGAAGTTCCTTTACGCCCCCAATCTTTAGAAGACTTTATTGGTCAAAGACAAATTCATGACCGCTTGGAAATTTTTATTGGTGCGGCAAAAAAGCGCAAAGAAGCATTAGGACATTGTTTATTCTATGGGCCTCCCGGCCTTGGAAAAACAACTCTAGCGAACATCATTGCAAAAACAATGGGAACAAGGCTTGTCACCACTTCAGGTCCAGTTATTGAGAAAGCCGGCGACCTAGCGGGCATTCTTACAAATCTTCAAGAGGGAGATGTTCTTTTCATTGATGAGATCCATAGACTTCATCATTCTATTGAAGAATATCTCTACCCTGCCATGGAAGATTACTGTTTAGATCTTCTTATCGATAGCGGCCCGAGTGCAAGAAGTGTCCAAGTAAAGCTGAACAAATTCACATTAGTTGGGGCTACAACTCGAGTAGGTCTCTTAAGCTCTCCGCTGCGGTCTCGCTTTAGCTTTACGTGTAGGCTTGATTATTATGAAAATGACATTCTCACAAAGATCATTCTTAGGTCCGCCTCTTTACTCGGAGTTGCGATTAATCAAGAAGGAGCCTTAGAGATCGCACAAAGGTCGCGAGGAACCCCGCGCATCGCGAACAACTTACTTCGTTGGGTACGCGATTTCGTACAGATCCGCTCTTTAGAAATGATAGACAAAAGCGCAGCTCAAATCGCTTTAGAAATGCTCTCGATCGACTTTAGAGGATTAGACGAAACGGACAAAAAAATCCTAGAAATTATTATCGACCACCATCAAGGAGGTCCAGTAGGGGTCAATACAATCGCTGTTGCGATCGGTGAAGACCCTTTTACTCTAGCTGAAGTATATGAGCCTTATCTTATCATGCAAGGGTTTTTAAAAAGGACCCAAAGAGGTAGAGAGGCAACTCTCCTTGCCTACGAGCATATGAATAAAAGAGCCCCCCAACATCTCTATCAAGGAAATTGTATATGAAACGTTTTATTTATTTTTTTAGTGTTATGGCTTTCTTATCTGGAACCGCATTTGCTCAAGATGGGCTTTTTTCTAATTTCCAAGAAGCAAAGCCAGCAACAGTAAAAGTGCTTCTCCAAAAGAACGTAGCCAAAGTTTTCTTAGAAGTGCAAGGTGGATACGTCATTCAAAATATTGATACAGACTCCGCAATTACTGCAATCCGAAAAGGCCGCAAAGCTTTTCTCTCGGCCTCAAATGATATCATCAATTGGAATGAAGAGATCTCATCCATCCCTGACCTTCGTATTGTTCCGGCTAATGCTGAAAGCCAGATCTTACTTAATGGGATGGAGTACAAAGGATGTTTAGAAATTCACAACCAAAATGGAAAGCTCACACTCATCAATGAAGTTGATGTAGAAAATTTCCTAAAAGCTACCCTTCCCTTCAAATTTACAGAAAATCTAGAACCAGAAGTTTGGCAAGCAGTTGCAATTGCAGAGAGAACTTCACTGTATTTTCTAGGACAAAAGAAACCATATGTCAGCTGGCATTTTAAAGCTGAAGATGTCGATTACCAAGGAGTTGGCAGCACCTTTCAAGATACTGATTGCGAAAACGCTGTGCAAGCTACAAGACATACCGTGCTGACCTATCAAAACAGACTTTTTCCTGCCCTCATTACCAATGATTCTGGCGGAAAAACATCAGATTTTTCCTCAATTTTCCGAAAAAAAATCGCAGCTCCGACCGGAGTGGTCATTCCTGCAATCTATCGTAAAGACATAGACACCTCATGGTCTTTCCAAATTTCTAAATCTGAATTGGAAAAGCTATTTGAAATGGAAGATATTTTCGGCGTTGACCTATTTTCAGATAGAAAATCAGATAAAATTTACGCATTGCGTCTTCGAAATGAGGGCTCTTCCAAAGAGATCGATTTTTTCTCCCTTCAAAAGGCATTCGGAGTCAACAGGCTCCGCAGCAGCTCATTTATTATTGAACTTTCGGGAGAAAATGTCATTTTCAAAGGGAGCGGTGTAGGTCATGGTGTCGGACTTTGTCTTTCCAGTTCAAATATAATGGCAAAAAATGGAGTAAAAGCTCCAAAAATCCTTTCTTCTTTTTTCCCTAATACAGAAGTAAAAAGAATGCGTAAAGCTTCCCAGCTGTAAGAGAAGGAAAGGATAAACACAGAAAAAAGAGTTGCTTAGAACGTTTTAGAAAGAGATAATAGGGTTCGCCGGGGACCTTTTGGAATGGAGCGGCTTGAACCAGGTCAGAGCAGGAATGCAGCAGCCTTAAGGGTTTAGCTCTATGCTTGAAGTCATCTCCGGTATTTTTATTATCTTTCCACGTTCCCACAAATCTCTCGTTTTCAACATTCTATTTCTTTAATCTCACCTCTCCTTAGATAGAGAAAGTCCAACTTTATTATATCTAAATATTAATAATTTCATTTAGTATAGATGCTTAATTTTGATTACTATATAATTACTACAATTAAATATTTTAAATAAAGGATTTATTATGTCTGCGAACTTTACTATTACAGGCATGCAACCTCAACACGCAAAAATTCAATTTTTTTCATACAACAGTATAAAGAGCTCAGAAAAAGGAGCCCTCACGGAAGCTATCAACGAATCTCTAGATGACAACTCGGTTATTTTACTCCCTGGCCTGGTTTCAAATCAAGAATCTCCCATCAGCTCCTTAAACAAAAGGAACCTAGAATACATAGCTTGGGATACGCCAGAAAAGACTAAGTTATTAACAGCAAAACAAAACGAACAAACAGAACTCTACAAGAAATATACCTTTATTTTTAAACAATTTGCCTATTTTCTTGATCCATCAAGCCAAATTTCAGAC